>JBBSVF010000360.1:0-3070 GCA_038233745.1 Gemmatimonadales bacterium | reverse complement strand
TGGACACCCTCGGTGTGTCAGTGCGCAGCGTGGTTCCGGGTGAGGTTCAGCTCGAGGTATCCGTCCGCGACGATCTCACCCAGCAGCACGGCTTCATCCATGCGGGCGTCGTCACCGCAGTGCTCGACAGCGCCTGCGGTTTCGCAGCACTCACGACGATGCCCGCCGATGCGGCGGTGGTGAGTGCGAACTTCTCGGTGAACCTGCTGAGCCCCGCTATCGGAGAGCGGTTCGTTGCCACAGGACGCGTGGTGAAGGGCGGACGTACGCTCGTGGTATGCGATGGAGAGTTGCGCGCCTTCACGTCGGATGACGCCGAGGGCAAGGTGGTGGCAATCATGCGCGGCACCATGATGACGGTGATGGGACGCGCGGGGATGAGCGGTTGAGCGACGACCAGGGCAATCGGCGAGCCCTCGCCGCGGTGCCGACGTCGGCGGATCGCGAGCTGGTTGTTGCCCGGTTGAGCGACGCCTTCGCGCAGGATCGCGTGAGTCTCGATGAACTGGATCGCCTCACTGAGGCAGTGTTCAAGGCCACGTCGTTGCAGCAGCTCGTGGTGATCTCCAATGGCCTGCAAACCACACCGTCACCACTGCTGCAGCCCGCGCCGCCCACGTCGTCAACGTTCGTCGACCGAGCCGGCGTTCCCTCACGCAGGATCGTCTCGATACTCAGCAGTGTGGAGCACAAGGGACTGCTCGATGTTCCCGCCCTGCTCCAGGTGCACGCCGTCCTTGCCAGTATCGAACTGGATCTGTCGCAGTCGCGCTTTGCACCGGGCATCACCGTCATCGATGTCTCCATCACGTTCGCGAGTCTCGAGATTCGTCTGCCATCGGACGTCGCCGTCGAGAATGACGGCACCGGCGTCTTCGGCAACTTCGCCCTCCAGCGCTCCGCCTTCGACCAGCCCTCCGCCTCGGCGCCCATGGTGCGCATCACGGGGCGCGCGGTATTCGGATCGGTCGAGATCAAGATCGGATAGCACCGCACACTCCTGGTCGCCTCTCACGGAGATCGCCCCGATGATCCGCATTCTGCGCCTCGCCACCGTCGCCATTACACTCGGGATAACACCGAGCCTCCACGCACAGAGCGTCGTGGACAGCACGACGTTCCGTCAATTGCAATGGCGCATGATCGGCCCGCACCGCGGCGGACGCACTGTGGGCGCGGTCGGCGTGCCGGGGCAGCCGTACACTTTCTTCATCGGCGTCAACAACGGCGGCGTGTGGAAGACCACCGATGCCGGGCGCACCTGGCGGCCGGTGTTCGACGATCAACCCACTGGCTCGATTGGCGCGCTGGCCGTTGCGCAGTCGAACCCGCGGATCATGTACGTAGGGAGCGGGGAGGGATTGCAGCGCCCGGATCTCTCCACCGGGGACGGGATCTACAAGTCCACCGACGGCGGAGAACACTGGACGCATCTCGAGGGTCTGCGCGACGGTCAGCAGATCCCCACCGTCATCGTCGATCCGCGCAACCCCGATCGTGTGTTCGCTGCGGTGCTCGGGCATCCGTATGGCCCCAACACCGAACGCGGCATCTACCGGTCGGTTGACGGAGGTGCCACCTGGCAGCGCGTGCTCTACAAGGACGAGAACACCGGCGCGTTCGACGTGACCTTCAGCGCGAACGACGCGAATCATCTCTACGCCGTGCTCTGGGCCGGACGTCAGGCGCCATGGGAGATCGGCGGCTCGTGGAACGGACCGGGGAGCGGGCTGTTCGAGTCGACCGACGGTGGCACTACCTGGCAACCGCTCACGACCGGGCTGCCTACGTATGCCGAAGGACTCGGGCGCATCGGGCTCGGCGTCGCACCCAGCAGCGCATCACGGCTGTACGCGTTGGTGGATGCGCCGAAGCTTGGCGGGCTGTATCGCAGTGACGACGCGGGGCAGAGCTGGTCGCGCATCAACACCGACACGCGACTCTGGGGACGCGGTTCCGATTTCGCCGAAGTGCGGGTGGATCCGAAGAACCCGGACATTGTTTACATCGCCAATGTCGTGAGCTGGCGGAGCACGGACGGTGGCCGCACGTTTACCGCATGGCGTGGCGCGCCGGGTGGCGACGATTACCACCGCCTGTGGATCAACCCCGATGACCCGCGAATCATTCTTCTTGCGTCGGATCAGGGAGCGATCGTCACGCTGAATGGCGGGGAGAGCTGGAGCTCGTGGTACAACCAGCCCACCGCGCAGTTCTATCATGTGAGCACGGACAACGCCTTTCCGTACCGCGTCTGCGGTGCGCAGCAGGAGAGCGGGTCGGCGTGCGTCGCGAGCCGGAGCGATGACGGATCCATCACCTTCCGCGACTGGCATCCGGTGGGTGTCGAGGAGTACGGCTACGTCGCCCCCGATCCGCTCGATCCGGACATCGTGTACGGCGGCAAGGTGTCGCGCTACGATCGGCGCACCGGCGACGTGCAGCAGGCAGGGCCGAAGCCGTTGCGCGATTCCACGTACCGCACCGTGCGCACGCAGCCCGTGGTGTTCTCCGACGCCGATCCGAAGATGCTCCTCTACGGGTCGAACACGCTCTGGAAGACGCGCGATGGCGGCGCGCACTGGACGCAGATCTCGCCCGATCTCGCCCGTCTCGAGCCCGTCGTCCCGCCTGTGCTCGGCGCCTTCACCGAACTGGATCCCGAGCAGGGCAGGCATCGCGGAGTGATCTACACCATCGCGCCGTCGCCGAAGGATGCGCGAGTGATCTGGGTGGGGACCGACGACGGCCTCATTCACCGCACCGGCGACAGCGGTGCGCACTGGCGGGATGTCACGCCACCGGCGCTCATCGACGCGCCCTGGAGCAAGGTGTCCATGCTCGACGCCTCGCACTTCGATACCGTGACTGCGTACGCGGCGGTGAACACCTTTCGCCTGGACGATCTGCGCCCGCATCTGTACGCGACGCACGACGCCGGCGTCACGTGGACCGAGATCGTCGACGGCATTCCCGAGGGCGCGATCACCAACGTCATCCGCGAGGACCCGCGCCGCAAAGGCCTGCTCTACGCCGGCACCGAGCGCGCCGTGTACGCCTCGCTCGATGA
>JBBSVF010000359.1:0-3095 GCA_038233745.1 Gemmatimonadales bacterium | reverse complement strand
CATTTCGGGCTGGGGTGTTCACCAACCTCACGCGCGATCATCTGGATTATCACCGCACAATGGAGGAGTATCTCGCGGCCAAGGCGTTGCTCATCGACTTGCTCACGGATGACGGCGTCGCCGTGGTGAATGCCAACGACCGGGCGTGGGAGATGCTGCCCGCCGCGCCACGCTTGGTGCGGTTCGGCCTGGGGACGGGCAGCGACGTGCGCGCGGAAGACGTGGCCTACACCGATCGCGGCAGCGCGTGGACGCTGGTGCTCGGGGCCGAACGTCACTCCATCCGCCTGCCACTCATCGGTGACTTCAACGTCTCCAATGCATTGGGCGCCGCAGCCACGGCGTCGGCGCTCGGGGCCCCGGGTTCGCAGATCGCCGAGCGCCTCTCGGAGATGCCGCAGGTGCCTGGACGGCTGGAGATCATCAGTGAGTCACCGCCGGTGCTGCGCGACTACGCCCACACCCCTGATGCGCTCGAGCGCGCGATCGCCGCGGTGCGTCCCTTCGTGACGGGCACGCTCTGGACGGTGTTCGGCTGCGGCGGCGATCGTGACAAGGGCAAGCGCTCCGAGATGGGGCGGATTGCCGAGCGGCTGTCGGATCAGGTGGTGGTGACGAGCGACAATCCGAGAACGGAAGATCCCGGCGCGATTCTCGCCGATATCGAGGCCGGCATGACGCGGCGGGCTCACACGATCATCGAGGACCGCCAGGAGGCGATCAGACATGCCGTGCTGGGCGCGCGCGAGGGCGACGTGGTGCTGCTCGCGGGCAAGGGACACGAAACCTACCAGATCAGGGGAACTGAACGGCTTCCCTTTGACGAGCGCATCATCGTGCGCGATATCCTATCCACCGAGAGACCGTAATGGCCGACGCCGGAACACCGCAGGCGAATGAACTCGTGCAACCGGCATTCTGGACGATGCAGCATCTTCGGGAGGCGCTCGGAGCAGGGCCGGCGGGGGATGCCTCCTTCAGGCGCATCGCCACCGATACCCGCACCGTTGGCGCGGGAGACTGCTTCGTGGCGCTCAAGGGAGAGTCCTTCGACCCCCACACCTTCGTGGCTGACGCCGTCGGTCTCGGCGCTTCTGCCGTGATCGTGAGCGATGCCAGCGCGGCCGCGGGGCTCCATGTGCCGGTGTTCGTTGTGGACGATACCCTGCTCGCGCTCGGCCGCCTCGGCCGGCATCGCCGGCGTGCGTTCACGGGCACCGTCGTGGGTGTGGTGGGCACCAATGGCAAGACGAGCACGAAGGAGCTGCTGCGCGCCGCGCTCGGTGCGACGCGGCGAGTGCATGCCACCCTCGGCAACTACAACAACCTGGTCGGCGTTCCGCTCACCCTCTTCGCCATGCCCCTGGACGCGGAGGTCGCGATCATCGAGATGGGCACTAATCAGCCGGGAGAGGTGGAGGCACTGCGGGCGATCGTCGAGCCGGACGTCGTGGTGGTGACTTCGATTGCCGAGGAGCATCTGGAGGGTCTGGGCGATCTCGCAGGCGTGTTGCGCGAGGAAGTGTCGGCTTGCGTGGGCGTTCCGCTGGCGATCTGCCCGGCGTCACAGCCTGAGGTGGCCGAGGCCGCACGGCCGCTCGCCACGCGTACGGTGGAAGCGGGGCTGGAGCGTGGCGACGTGCATCCCACCGAGTGGGGCGTGGAACCTGACGGCCGCGGCTGGCTGGATCTGGATGACGCGCGCGTGACGGTGCCTCTGCGCGGCGTGCACAACCTGCGCAACGCGATGCTGGCGCTGGCGGTAGCGCGCGAGAGTGGCGTTGCCCTGGCGGATGCGGCACGTGGGATCGCCGAGATGCCCGCACCCCCCATGCGCGTGAATTTCGAGGCTCACGGGTCGGCGACGGTGATCAACGACGCGTACAACTCCAACCCCGGCTCGGCTCGCGCCGCGCTCGATCTGCGGGCGCATGCCGGCGCCGGCCGGCAGCGGGTGGCGGTCCTCGGAACCATGCTGGAACTCGGCGAGCACGCTGACCGGCTCCACGACGAAGTCGCACAGGCGGCGCTGGCCAGTGAGGCGGAGCTGATCGTGGGCATCGGTGGCTTCGCGGACGCGCTTCAGCGGGTAGCCCCCGGTGATTCGCGAGTGTTGGGGGGCGCTGACCCGGGCGCCGTCTGGACCAGTCTGCGTTCGCGCCTCGCCCCGGATGCGGTTATTCTGCTCAAGGGGTCCCGTGGCGTGAAGCTCGAGCGCTTCGTGCCCCTGATTTCGGAATGGGCGTCGGCTCCCGCCTGACACCTCTGTCGCCCACTGCTGCTTCCCCCCACTGGCCCGCGTGCTCTACTACCTGCTCATTCCGCTGGTTCCGCGTTTTCACGCGCTGAACATCTTCAACTACATCACCTTTCGCGCGGCAGGAGCGGCGGTCACCGCCATCATGCTGAGCTTTCTGGTGGGACCGTTGATCCTCAAACGGCTCGACAACGCCTCCAATTACCAGGTGGTGCGCGAAGGCACGCCGGATTCGCATGCCGCCAAGGGGAAGACGCCCACGATGGGTGGACTGATCTTCCTCTTCTCGGCGCTCGTGGCCACCATCCTGTGGGCGCGCCTCTTCAGCCACTACGTGCTGCTCGCGCTGCTGGTGACGGCCGCCATGGGAGTCATCGGCTTTCTCGACGACTACCTCAAGCTCAAGCAGAAGCGCCTGGGGCAGAAGAACGACGGACTGGTGGAGCGCTACAAGCTGGCAGGCCAGGTCACGATCGGCCTTGCGCTCGGTGTCTACCTGTGGCAACACGCCCTTTCGCCGAACCTGGAGGGCGCTTCCACGACGCTGCCCTTCTACAAGCACTGGCTCGTGATTCCCGCGTGGGGTGGCCTGTATGCGCTCTGGGTGGCCTTCGTGCTCACCGGGGTGAGCAACGCGGCGAATCTCACCGACGGGCTCGATGGCCTCGCCGCGGGACTGAGTGCCATTGCCTTCGCGGTGCTCGGTATCTTCGCGTATCTCATTGGCCGCGTGGATGCGAGTCATTACCTCGGCCTGTTCTACCTGCAGCATTCCGGTGAGCTCACCGTTTACTGCCTCGCCATGGTCGGCGCGCTCATCGGCTTTCTGTGGTACAAT
>JBBSVF010000358.1:0-3103 GCA_038233745.1 Gemmatimonadales bacterium | reverse complement strand
GGAGGATGGGGTGAAGGCCGTGGAGCTGGCGTCGGCCGACAACATGAAGCGTACCTTTAGCGAGTCCGACTCGCGCAGCTGGATGGATGTGCGGCATGGTGAGGGGCGGGAGTTCCTGCGCGAGGCGACGCAGGTGAAGAACATCTGGATCCCGTACGGGGAGTAGGCTGGGAATGACCACACCTCCGGGCACCGAGCGCTCCAGTCGCCGCCCTGCCCTGGCCTTGGGCGGGCTCGGCGCCGTTGCGGTGATCGCGGTGGTGATGCTCGTCGCGGTGTTGATGGTGCGCAGCAGCCTGCCGGCCATTCACTGGCCGTGGACTGCGTCACCGCCGGTGGTCACCCACGACATGGTCGTGACCCAGGTGGAGAATGTCGCGAAGCTCGTGAGCACCGAACTCACGCTGCGCGACGTCGTCTCGTTCGAGCAGTCACGGTTCGGCATCCGGCGCCGCGCGCTCTATGTGGCCACGGGACGCGTGCTCGCGGGCATCGATCTGAAGAAGAATGTGGCGGTGAGCATCGACGACAAGGCGAAGACCATCTCGATCGTGCTGCCGCGCGCAGAGATCCTGGCGGTGGAGGTGCTGAATGTGCGCACCTACGATGAAACGGCCGGGCTCTTTTTCGGATTCAAGCCCGAGGACCGCGACCGGATCCAGGCGCAGATCCGCTCACAGATCCGCAGGGCGGGCGAGCAGAGCGGACTGCTGCCGCAGGCCGACAAGAGCGCGCGCGAGCAGCTCAAATCGCTGCTCGCGCGCGATGGGTTCACTGTGGATGTGCAGACCCGCACCGAGCTTGCGCGTCCCATCGGCTGACGCGACCCGCGTCAACCGCGGTCAGCTTCCCGCGTAGGCCAGCACCGCCACATAGTGGCAGACGCTGCCGCCCAGCACACAGAGATGCCACAGCGCGTGCCCGAACCGCATGCGCTGGTCGCGAGTGTAGAAGGCGACGCCGCCCGTGTAACAGAGCCCGCCGGCGAGGAGCCAGATCAGCCCGGGTGTGGACACATGCGTGATGAGTGGGCGCACGGCGATGACGATGAGCCATCCCATGCCCAGGTACATCGCGGTGGATAACCACGGAAGGCGGAAGCCGAGCGTGCACTTTCCCACGATGCCCACCAGCGCCATCGACCAGATGATGGCGAGCAGTGACCAGCCCCACGGTCCGCGTAGCGCGCCGAGCATGAAGGGGGTGTACGTGCCGGCGATGAGGAGGTAGATGGCCGAGTGGTCGAGCACGCGGAGGGCGCGCTTGGCGCGACCCGGTGGCAGTGCGTGGTAGGTGGTGCTCGCGCCGTAGAGCAGGATGAGCGAGATGCCGTAGATCAGGCTGCCGGCCAGATGCCATGCGTCGCGGCGGGTGCCGGTGGAGGCCATGAGCAGCACGGGTAGCGCGATGAGACTGGCGAGGAGCCCCGCGCCGTGGGTGAGGCTGTTCGCCAGCTCCTCTGCCCTCGACTGCCACGGGCTCTCGATGGCGCACTCGGCGCCCACGTCTGGAGTCTGCATCGGCGTTGAGGATGGCAAGGACAGGGCCACTACGCCGAAGCGTCCATGCCGCGGGCGATGGCGCCTGCGTCGACCGATGGACCACTCACGAAGAGCAGCTCGGTATTCCGGAGGTGTGACACCTTCCCCACCCTTCTGCCGGCGGGATTGTAGACCCCGATCTGGGCACCCACGTACCGCCGGTGATCGATGGGGACGCACGCCACAGGTTGCCCCCGCTCGGCCAGCAGCGCCTCGATGGCGTCGCGGTGGATGAAGCCTTCGTCGCTGAACGAAATCATGACGTGCGGCGCCGGGATGGCGCGCACGGTGAGAGCGAGAGCGTCCAGGGCGGCAGGACGCGAGTTGAAGGCACTTTTTTCGGTACGGCAGTCCATCCGCTTGCAGGCCACTCCATACATCTCAGGCTCGTCGTTGCGCACGAGGGTTTCCCAGATGTGATAGTTGCTGAAGTACGAATGCTGGTTGTAGGGCGGGTCGAGGTACACGAGGTCGGTATCGCAGAGCTCAGGGGCGATCGTGGTGGCGTCACGACGGCTGGCCGCTCCGTCGCCGGGGATGAGCGCCGGCGGGCGGAGGGTGAGGTCGAGCGAGGCGCGCGGTGCCCACTGCTTGAGATACGCCATCTGCAGGCCGGTGGTGGAATCCACACGGTCGGCGGCCTCCATGAGGCTTGTGAGCAGCGTGGCATGTTCGAGAGGCGAGCTGGCAATCGCGTCGATCTCCCCTCGCATGGCGTCCATGCGCATGCCGTTCTTCGGCTGGAAGAAGCGAGAGCGGCGGCAAAAGCTTTCGGTGAAGTAGCCGTCGCGCGGAGGGAGCGCCATGAGATATTCGAGCTTGCGTTCGAGCTCCATCTGGTCGACGCCAGCGCCATCCTGTTCCACATAGGTGCGGGCGAGGACCTCCGAGTAGCTCGCCAGATCATTCGCGTGCACCCGATAGCCGGAGCGCTTGAAGGCCTGGGCAACGCGCGTCGTGCCGGCGAAAAGATCGCAGACCGTCTCGATCCCATCCAGCGCCTTCGCCAGGCGGAGGATGTGTGGGACAATGGTGCGCTTGGAGCCGAGGTACTTGATCACCCGGGGAAGGTACAGCGCGGAAGCCGCGCGGGGCGAGCGCGCGCGCCAGCAGACGAGCTGCAAACGGTTTGTGCAGCCGCGGCAATCGATGCTACACTGGAGCCGCGCTCGCTCGCCACCGATTCGTCACGAGGTCCCCATGCGTCGTCTGGTATTTCATTGCGTCGCCGTTGCTGCTCTGCTGTTCTCGGCATCCGCACGCGCCCAGCGCGCGGCTGATCTGCTCACCAGCGGAACGCATGTGCGCGTAACGCCGCGGAACGCCGCGCGGTTCGATGGCACCTTGCAACACCTGACGATGGACACGCTGGAAGTGGCTGTGTCGAAGGGAGCGGTGCTCGTGCGATATCCCACCGCGCAACTCGAGCGCCTGGAGGTGAGCGACGGACGCGACCGTGCGCGCTCGGCGTTCATCGGCAGTCTGGCGGGTGCGGGCACATTCGCGATCCTCGGTGCCTTGACGACCAGTCAGCAGGCTGGAGGGGACTCGCTGGCGGGGCT
>JBBSVF010000357.1:0-3116 GCA_038233745.1 Gemmatimonadales bacterium | reverse complement strand
TTCATCGGCTCCGAGGGGTGCTTCGGCATCGCACTCGATGTCACCGTGCGCCTTGTTCGCAATCCCTCTGCAGTGATCACCCTGCTGGCGGACTTCTCCGATCTCACGAGCGCCGCGCGCGCCGTGAGCGCCGTGATTGCATCGGGGATCGTTCCGGCGGCAATGGAGATGATGGACGCCGCCACGATCCAGGCAGTGGAAGCCTCGATCTACGCAGCCGGATACCCACTCGATGCTGCCGCGATCCTGCTGATCGAGCTGGACGGCGCGAGCGCTGGCCTGGACGAGGATGCCGCGCGTGTGCGGGGCTTCTGCATGGAGACCGGCGCGCGCGGAGTTCGCGTCGCCACCGATGCCGCCGACCGCGCGCGACTCTGGCAGGGGCGCAAGAAGGCCTTCGGCGCCATGGGGCGCATCTCGCCGCATCTCGCGGTGCAGGATGCGGTGGTGCCGCGTACGCGTCTCCCCGACGTGCTCGAGGAAATCCTGCGCATCGGTGAGCGGCACGGCGTGCGCGTCTGCAACGTGTTCCATGCCGGCGACGGCAATCTGCATCCGAACATCGGGTACGACGCCGATGACACGGCGCAGGCCGACCGGGTGCACGCGGCGATGTCGGAGATCATGCACGCGTGCATCGCCGCGGGCGGCACGATCACCGGCGAGCACGGTGTGGGCCTGGACAAGCTGCCCTACATGACCGAGCTCTTCACCGAATCCACACTCTCGGCCATGTGCGCACTCCGGGACGCGTTCGATCCCGCGCGACGTGCCAATCCCGGCAAGGTGGTGCCAATCCACAGCTGTCGCGAGTGGCACGCGGCGCCCGCGGCGCGGAAGCAGGCATGACCGGCATCGATACCGTCGCCGACGTGCGTGACGCCCTGCACTCCGCAGGCGCTGAGGGAGTGCGTATCGCGGGCGCCGGATCCTGGCTCCACGCAGGAACCGCCAGCGACGCGGCGCGGCGGCTCGACACGCGCGGGCTGCGGGGCGTGGTGGAGTACGTGCCCGGAGATTTCACGATCACGGTGCGGGCCGGCACGAGTCTCCAGGAGATCGCGGAGGTGACGGCCGCCGAGGGTCAGTGGCTGGCGATGGATCCGGTGGCGGTGGCTGACTCCACCATCGGCGCCACGATCGCAACCGCCAGTGCCGGCTCGCTCGCCCTCGGCTTCGGCACGCCGCGCGACCAGATCCTGGGGTGCACTTTGGTGACGGGCGCCGGAAACACGGTGAACGCCGGCGGGCGAGTGGTGAAGAATGTGGCCGGCTTCGATCTCGTCAGGCTGAATACCGGCGCCTGGGGATCGCTCGGCGTCATCACGGAGGTGAGTCTTCGGCTGCGGGCGATGCCAACGGAGGACGTGACCATCGCGATGGACATTCGCGATGACGCAGTGGCGGCGCGCCAGTGGCTGCGCGCCACCAGTCATCTGCCAATGGCGGCGGTCATCGTGTGCGCACGGACGGCGCGCCGAATGGGATTGGGTGACGAGGCGACGCTCCTGCTTCGGTTCGGGGGCAACTCGCAGTTCGCCGCCGCCGCCGTGCGGGATGCCGGATCGCTCGGACGTGCGATTGTCATCGACAGCCCCTGGCCAGCGCTGTCGACGCCTGACGATTCATGGATGCTGGAGGCGCGCGTGAGTCTGCGCCCGTCGCGGATGGCAGACGCGTGGAGCTCCTTCGATCGCCTCTGTGACACCGAAAGGCTCCTGCAGGTGTACGACGTGGGGCGCGGTGTCGTTCGCCTCACTGGGGCAGATGCAGGGCCCGTGGCAGCGATCCAGACATGGGCGGCGGCGGCCGGCGCCACACTGATCGTGGAACGCGGACTCCAGCAAGGCACCGCGGCGCACGTGAGCGACGCGCAGTCGGCGCTGCGGGATCGTATCCGCGCGGCGTTCGATCCACGTGGCATCCTGAACCCGGGAATCATGGACGGCTTCACATGAGTGCGCGAACGCTGGCGGCCACCTGCGCCATTCCCGGCTCTCCCCTTGCCCTGGAGGCGGCGGGACTCGATGCGTGCGTCCACTGCGGATTCTGCCTGCAGGCCTGTCCCACCTACCTCACCCTCGAGGACGAGAACGACAGCCCGCGCGGGCGGCTGGTACTCATGCATGCGCTGGTGGATGGCAGCCTCCCGCTCGATGATCCTGACGTCCGCACGCACATCGACCGCTGTCTTGGTTGTCGTGCGTGCGAGACAGCCTGCCCGTCCGGCGTGCCCTACGGATCACTGCTGGAGGCCACTCGCGCCACACTCACGCGGAACGATCCCAATCCCCCAGTGGCGCGATTGATCCTCGCGGTGTTCGCGCGCCCTGCGCTCATGCGGCTCGCGATGCTCGGAGGCCGCGTCACGCGTGCACTGCGCATCTCCTGGCTGCTCTCCCGGCTTCCCGGACGCCTCGGCTTCGCGATGGCCATGCTCGAGTCCACGCGCCCGTCGTTCGCCCGGCGCACCGGTGCGACCGTCCCAGTCGGCGCGGCGAGCACCGCGGCGCCCGTCACGCTGCTGACGGGCTGCGTGATGGAGGGGCTGTTCGCCCAGACGAATCGCGCCACCGAGCGCGTGCTCGTGCGCAACGGCTATTCCGTCTGCGCCACGCCCGGCCAGGGGTGCTGCGGAGCGCTGCACGCACACGCGGGCGACGATGAGACCGCACGAGCGCTTGCCCGGGTAAACATTGCCGCCTTCGAGCGCCAACCGGAGGCGCTCATCGCAGTGAACGCGGCCGGGTGCGGCGCCACGATGAAGGAGTACGGTCACCTGCTCTCGCACGACGCGGAATGGCACAAGCGCGCCGTTGCGCTGGCGGCGCGGGTGCGCGACATCAGCGAACTGCTGGAGGCCACCGGTCCGGTGCCTGGCGGACCGCTGCCGGTCACGGTGACGTACGACGCACCCTGTCATCTGCTTCATGCCCAGCGCATCGCGGACGCACCACTTCATGTGCTGGCGGCCATTCCCTCGCTCACCCTCGTGCCGCTCGAGGGCAGCGAGCACTGCTGCGGCAGCGCGGGCATCTACAATCTCGTGGAGCCGGATACGAGCGACGCGGTACTGGATCCGAAACTCGCCAACATTCGCGCGAGTGGCGCTCCCT
>JBBSVF010000356.1:0-3125 GCA_038233745.1 Gemmatimonadales bacterium | reverse complement strand
CAAACCCGGCCCGCTGATGCCCGAGGAACGCCAGCTCGTCCAGACGCATGTCCGCATCGGGCACGATCTGCTCTCGACCGTTCCCGCCCTGTCGAAAGTGGCTGACGCAGTACTCCACCACCATGAATCGTTCGACGGCAGTGGCTACCCCGATGGCCTCGCCGCCGAGGTGGACGCCGAGGACGAAGACAACCGCGGGGACGCCTGCGGCATCCTCCGGCCGCAGACAGCGACTCATGCCGCCTCGGCGGCATGAGCATGCGTCGTGGCTGAGGCGGAGCGAGAGATCGCGATGTCGCCCGAGCCGGCCGGCATGGCCGACCGCGACGGATGGGACCTCGCCGCCGCAGCCTCCAACGAGGGACTGTGGTACTTCGACGTCGCCCGCGACGTGGTGCGCATGAGCCCGCGCACGCTCGAGCTGCTCGGCTACCACGACGCGGATGTAGTCTCTGCGGCGGGGGAGGTGAGGCGGCATGTGGAGGCCCGCGATCTCCCGATGCTGCAGAAGACCATCTCCAGCCTGGTTCGCGGCGAGCGCACGAGCATCGACGTCGAGCTCCGGTTGCTCACGGTAGGGGGCGAATCGCGCTGGGCACTCCTGCGCGCACGAGCCAGGCGCGGCACGGACGGACGCGTCACCCTGATCGGGGGTTCGCTGAGCGACATCGACGCCCGCAAGCGCAAGGAGATGCAGCTTCGCGAGGATTCGCGACGCGACGAGCTCACTGGTCTCGCCAATCGTGCGGCGCTGGCCGAGGCGCTCACTGCCCGCATCGCGCGCCTGGCACGCCGGCCCGGGCAGCCCTTCGCCTTGCTCTTCGTGGATCTCGACCGCTTCAAGCTGTTGAACGACACCATGGGGCACGCGGCGGGCGACGCGCTGCTCCTCGAGATGTCCGAACGGCTGCGATCGGCCGTGTCGGCTCGCGATACCGTCGCCCGCCTGGGCGGCGACGAGTTCGTGATCCTCCTGAACGAGGTGGCGGGTGAGGCGGATGTGCTGCGCACTGCGGAGTCGCTGCACGAGGCCATCCGGCCCCGCGTGAGCGTGAGCGGACGCGAGGTGTACATCACCATCAGCGTGGGCGGCCTGCTCGTGCGCGAGACACCCGCCAAGGCCAGCGACGTGCTGCGCGACGCGGACATCGCGATGTACGACGCAAAGCGTCAGGGCGGCTCGCGCACCATGCTGTTCGACGAAGGCATGAGGCGCGACAGTCTCCGCCGCCTGCGCGTGCAGACGGAACTGCATCAGGCGCTGCGGCATCGCGAGCTGCGCGTGGCCTATCAGCCCATCTTCGACGCGCAGGAACGTCGCCTGTGCGGGTTCGAGGCACTCATGCGCTGGCAGCATCCCACCCGTGGCGCGCTCACCGCTGGCGATTTCGTGGCGGACGCGAACGAGAACGGCCTCATCGTCCCCCTGGGCCGGTGGCTGCTGAACGAGGTGTGCGCACAGCTCGCCGAATGGAGGCGCGAGCATCCACGCGCACTGCCACTTACCGTGGCGGTGAACCTCTGCGACCGCGAGCTCGCCGATCCGGATTTCGCGGAGGGTGTGGAGCAGGCGCTGGCGACGCACGGCATTCCCCCGGAGTGTCTCGTGCTGGAGATGACGGAAGGGGTGATGACTGCCAACATGGAGGCGGCCATTCCGGCGCTCAAGCATCTGAGGACGCTGGGTGTGCAGATCAAGATGGACGACTTCGGCAGCGGCTCCACCTCGCTGGCGACGCTGCGACGGATGCCGCTCACGGCCATCAAGGTGGATCAGTCCTTCATCGCGGGAATCGCGGACAGCGAATAAAGCCGCGCCATCGTGGCCACGATCAGTTCCTTCGCGAAGGCGCTGGGGCTTGATGTGGTGGCGGAAGGGGTGGAGACTTCAGCTCAGGCCGACGCGCTGAGCTCGCTGGGGGAATTCCGGTATGTGCAGGGACACCACTACGGGCGCCCCTCGGGTGAACAGGAGGCAGTGGACCTGATCGGCGAGTAGTTTGGCGCCCGCCACCAGAACGATTCCGGCATCTCCGGGGTATTCCTCTTGTGTCGCGCCCGGGATTTGCATACACTCCTTGTACACCCGTTTGTATACAGTGACTTCCAGCAGAAGGAGCGCCATGGTCTCGCTCGTCCGGTCTCTCCCGGTTTTCGCCCTCGCTGGCCTCCTCGCGGCACCATCCGCACAGGCCCAGCTCACCGGCCACGGTTACCTGTTCGGCGCGCCCTCCGCACGCCTCAGCCTGCGCGGTGGGTACACCGCCGCAGGCACCAACAGCGACCTGTTCACCGAGACGATCGATCGTCTCACCCTCGATCGGCGCGACTTCAGCGGCTTCAACGCCGGCCTCACCGCGACGCTGCCGGTGAACTCCCGCCTGGAGCTTGGCGCAGACGTTGGGTTCACGCACTCCCGGCACAGCTCGGAATTCCGGAAATTCGTGGACAACAACGACCAGCCCATCGAACAACGTACTCGCTTCGAGCGAATTCCGGTAATGGCTGTGGCGCGCCTGAACCTGGTTCCCGATGGTCGTCGCGTCGGCCGCCTGGCCTACATCCCTGAACACATCGTCCCGTACCTCTCGGCCGGCGCCGGCGGGATGTACTACTTCTTCGAGCAGAAGGGCGACTTCGTGGATTATCAGACCAACAATGTCTTTCCGGGAAGTCTCGACTCAGGCGGCTGGACTGGCGTCGCCATGGGCGGCGGGGGCGTGGACGTTGGCGTCACGCCCATGATGTCGCTCACCGTCGACGCCCGCGACCTCGCGGCGCACAGCGGGCTCTCACGGGATTTCAGAACCTACGATCGCATCGATCTCTCCGGACTCTCGGCCACCGTCGGTCTCTCCTTCAGGCTCTAGACAGGGAATCATCATGATCACTCAATCCAGATCTCGCGCTGCTGCTCTCGTGATCGCAGGCGTGCTCTCGGCGCCCTCGCTCGCCAGCGCCCAGTCGTCCGCCAGTCCCTGGCAGCCCTTCCTCGGCTGCTGGACCGCCTCCGCACCCGGCGGCACGCTCCTCGGCACCGCCCCTGGCGCGCCCGTCGTGTGCGTGACGCCCACCGGCAATCCCGCGGTCGCCCAGTTCGTGACCATCGCCGCGGGCAAGGTCAT
>JBBSVF010000355.1:0-3130 GCA_038233745.1 Gemmatimonadales bacterium | reverse complement strand
GCGAGGGCCACGAGCGCCTCGTCGCGCGCGCGCAATGTCTCCACGTTCAGGAGGGCGCTCGCCACGACAGCGGCCAGGGTCTCGAGCAGCTCCACCTCGTTGGCGGCGTACCGGCCGGGAGTATAGCTCTGCGCAATGAGCACTGCGAGGACGCGTTCGTCCGCAAGCACCGGTGTGCGAATGACCGACTCTGATCGCCGGCCGGTGCCGACGAGGGGCGCCCCCTGCGCCGCCGGATCACCGGAGCGAAGCGTCAGAAGGCTCCGGCGCGTCCGGATGACTCGTTCGCTCGGCGTTCCCACTATGGGCGTGCACTGCGCAGGGACGTATACGCCGGCATCATAGCCCTCGCTGAAGCAGAGCGCGTCTGCCGTTGGATCGTAGAGCCCGATGGCAAGATCATCGATCGGCATGACCTGGCTGGCGGCTTCCCGGACCACCTCGACCACGTCGTTTACGGTCTTGGCCATCACCATGCGGGCGCCCGCGAGCGCGACGGCCCGCATGCGACTCCCGGCGTCCGCGCTTGCGCCATCTCCCGCATGGACGGCACCATCAGTGCCCGAACCGACCTGGAGCAACGACGGAGGCCCATCCGGGAGGATGGAAGTGGAAGGGCAGGTACATGACATCGGAGTGCTCCTCTACGTCGAGGCTCTGCAGCGATGGAGGTAGGCGGATGCCTACGCGTCGCATACCGTCGGGATTGGAGCGTGTCTGAACAGGTGACGCCTGCCTGGCCTGTCTTGTCACTGGAGCGGGCGCCGGCCACGGAGCACTGGCTGTGACAGAGTCTCGGCATCTGGAGCGGAATTCTGTTGTTGGTGAGCCCGCTGGTCCGCCTGACACGCTCAGACCGGTGACGCCTGGCGCCTTGGCAAGGTCCATCCACACATGCGAATCCCTGTTCGGATGGTCGCCACGACCCTCAGCGCAGTGCTGATCGTGTCATCGTCGTGCTCCGATCCGAGTACCCCCATCACGTCAGATCGGCTGCCGGGCATCTTCGCGAGCCCTTCGTCGTCTCCGGCGTTGGCGGCGCCCGACACGGTGGCGGTCAACGTTCCCTTTTCTGTCACCGTGACGACGGCTGGCGGCGGTTGCACGCTGATGGGCGAGACGGAGACATCAGTTACCGGACTCACGGCGGAGATACGTCCGTTCGATTACTACGTGGTCCAGACGGCGCACGTGGCCTGCACCGCAGACTTCGCCTATCTGCCGCACAAGGCGGCGATCACCCTGGTGCAGACGGGCAGAGCCACACTCCGCGCGTACGGCCGAACGGCTTCAAACGAGGCCGTGGTGCTCGAACGCACCGTCGTGGTGCGCTGATCAGCTACGCCGCCAACTGCCGGCCACAGGCCGTGCAGAAGTGTGCGCCGCACTCCATGACCGCCCCGCCGCAGGAGGCGCAGGCGCCGGGGAGATAACGTCCGCAACCCGAACACCAGGCCGCATCCGGCTCTGGACGCGGCCCGCAGGTGACGCAGGACTTCATCTGGCGACGGAACTCACGGACCGCCCGCTCCACCTCGTCATCGGGCGACGATAATTCCACTTCGGGGACGGCGCGCATCTCCACCAGCGCCTGCGCCGTGTACCGGCTGCGCAGCTCGTCGTAATCCGCGTCCGAAAGCTTGCCCGTGGCGCGATCGAACTCGATCTCCCGGAGCGCCACCACTGCATCATCCCCCCCGGGATGCCGCTCGGATTCCAGCGTGGCCCAGGAGCGGCGCGGCGTCGGCATCGCACCGGCAAAGAGGGGAAAGAGCACGTAGATGAGCGCGCCGATCGCCAGAGCAGTACCAAGACCGAGCGCGAGCATCAGTCGTCGCGGCGGATCGCGGCGGCGAGACGGTCCATCTCGGCGGCGCTGGCGCCGGGCGCCGTTGGCGGTGCTGCGGTCACTGCGCTGCGCGAGGATGCCAGTGTGGCGCGCTGCTGCATGCGTCGCAGCACGGCGACCAGCGCCACGGCGCCGCCGCCCAGCGCCACGAAGGGTACGATGTAACCGGCGAGGTTGAATCCCTCGCGCTTCGGGGCCATCAGTGCCTTCTCGCCGTAGGTATCCACGAAGGCATCGAGGATCTCCTGCGCGGAGTAGCCGCCGGCCACCAGCGCCATCGCGTCGCGATGCATCGCAGGCGAGACATCACAGGAGAAGTCCGTGGTGCGGCAGGTGTAGACGTCGAGAGTGCAGCTGCACTGGCAGCGAATCTGATGTTCGAGCCCATCGCGAGCATCCGCCGTCATGCTCGGCGCGGCGTCCCGTTTCGGCGGACGCCGGACGCTCTTCGCGGCGTCCTGGTTCATGTCGAAGAGATTGGACGTGGTGCCCTGTGCTGGCGCGGCACTGTCTGGCGCCGATGGCGCTGGCGTCACCTGTTGCGCCGCGAGCGCTCGCGTCGCCAGCAACCCGGCACCCGCGACGGCAACGGCACGCAGGAACTCGCGACGCGGTGTCATGGTGCAGCGACCAGCGTGTGGTGCTGCGGCTCGAGCGTGGCCACGTACCCACTTGGCGCAGAACGTCGCTCGGTTTGCGGCCACATCACGATCAGCCCGCCGATGGCCATCACCATGCCGCCGATCCACACCCACACCACGAGCGGGTTGAAGCTGATGCGCAGCTCTGCGGTGTCGTCGCGCACTCCGGCAAGCACCACGTACAGGTCAAGCTTGGCAGATGAGCGGAGGCCGACTTCAGTGCTGGGCTCGAACTGCGGCTGCTTGTTGCTGTCGAAATACTGCCGCTTCTCGCTCGTGACGATGCCCTGCGGCACTCCGTCGCGCGTGACCTCGAGCCCGACGGCGGTCACGAAACGATTGAGCGTCTCCGAGGTGGACACTCCCTGCGACACGAAGCGCCAGTGATGGCCGAGCGGGTCGGTGAGTTCCTTCGCTTCCCCGGTCTTGAGCTGGACGTCATGGTCCTTCTTGAAAGCCAGTCCGGCGAAGGCGGAGAAGAGGATCACGATGCCCGCGTGCACGATGTAGCCACCATAGCGGCGCCGATTGCGCGCCACGAGGTGCAGCGCCGCCATCGGGATGCTTTCGTCGTGCAGGGTGTGCCGCGCGCGAATGCCTTTGTAGAACTCCTGCACAATTGTGCCGGTCACGAAACCGG
>JBBSVF010000354.1:0-3144 GCA_038233745.1 Gemmatimonadales bacterium | reverse complement strand
GGCGTGACCTGTCGTCGGGCGCGGCCACTGCCGCCCTGCGCGCAGCGAAGGGCCTGCAGGGCCCGTCGCACAGCAACCGCCCGGTCCTGCGCTGCGCTCCGGACGACAGCCAACTGCAGGTCCTTCGCTGCGCTCAGGACGACGAGTCCACGAGCGATCGGCTCACCGCCTCCAGGTCCTTAGCAAGTCCGTCATCCATCGCCAGTCCCGTCGGGGTCACCCTCCGTTCCTTCCGGAAATAGTGGCCCGGCGTCTCCGGGACAGCCGGTGACGTCGCCAGCCACACACCGGTGGCCGCACCACGCTCCGGCGAGAGCATGAAGGGCTTGGCCACGGCGAACAGGAGCCGCGTGAACCCACGGGTACCGCCCGCGAAGCCCGTATCCACCACCCCCGGGTGGAAGCAGTTGGCGGTGATGGCCGAGTCGGCGAGGCGGCGCGCGAGGGAGCGGGTGAAGAGAATGTTGGCCAGCTTCGAGCGGCCGTAGGCCTGCATCGGAGACCAGTCGTCGTCCCCTTGCCAGTCGCGGGCGACGCGGGAGCTGCGGATCACCCGATGCGCTTCGGAGCTCACCGTCACCACGCGCGCGGCGCCGGCGGCGCGCAAAAGCGGCAAGAGTCCCTCGGTGAGACGGTAGGGCGCCATATGGTTGAGCGCGAAGGTCTCTTCAATGCCGTCGGCTGTGAGGGTGCGCTGCGGGAAGATCGCTCCTGCGTTGTGGTACAGCACATCGATCGGGCGGCCGAGCGCGGTGAGCACGTCGACTGTTGTGGCGCAACCCGCCGCGGTGGAGAGGTCCGCCTCGATCGCGATTGGCGCGTCGCCCGAGGCAGTCGAGTGTCGCTCGACGCTGAGACGCGCGGTGGCCAGGCGCTGGGGGTCACGAGAGACCAGCGCCACCGCGAGTCCGCGCCCAGCGAGCGCCTCGGCGGCGGCCAGTCCGATGCCCCGGGTGGCGCCCGTGATCACCACGAATGGAGCCTTCCGGTGATTGCGGGGACGAGTTCGGTTCATCAATTGCCTGTGGAGAGGATGTCCGCGCGGGGCGACAGGGCGGTTTCAGCCAGTGGTGCCGAAGCATGAGTGCGACAACTGTTCCATCGGCGTGCGGAACATCCCGGCGCCACTCGAGGATTCCTGACGCATGATCAGTCAGCCCAGGCGCCGCGCGTCGATTGCGACGATCGTGAGCCGCTTCGTGTTCTACCTCGTGGCCTCGTGGAGCGTGATCGGTGCGCTCGTGGTGGGCGTGAGTGCCACGGCGGCGTGGAGCTTCGCTGCCCTTTTGGTCTACACCACCATTCCGCTGCTCGCCTTTGCGCGGTGGCATGGCTGGCGAGGATGGCCCTTCTATCCCGGGGCACTCTTCCGGCTGTTCGTGGTGCGACCCTTCTGGTACACGCAGCTTCTGCTGCCGGTGGTGGCGGCCGCAGGACTGCTGGGATTGATCGCAGGGGCGCCCTTCGGTCACGCGCTCATGGTCGGTCGGCTCCTGGCGCTTGCCGTATTCGCGATGTCTGCGCTGGTGCTGCTCGCCGGCTATCTCGGCAGCAAGCGGCTCGTGGTGCGGTCGGTCGACGTGGATATCACAGAACTTCACAGCGCCTTCGAGGGATTGCGAATTGCGCAGTTGAGCGATCTGCATGTTGGTCCTCACACGCCGCGCGGATTCCTTTCGCGGGTAGTGAAGACCGTGGACGCGCTGTCGCCCGACATCATCGCCGTTACCGGCGATCTGATTGACGATCGCGCCGAGGATGTGGCGAGCTACGCGCGCGGACTCGGCGCGCTGCGTGCGCCCCTCGGGGTGTACATGATTCCCGGCAATCACGACGTGTATGCCGGATGGGATGCCGTGGAGCGGTCACTTCGCGATGCGTCGCTCGGTATGGTGCTTGTGAACGAGGCGCACATCATCACGCGTGGGGACGCGAGCATCGCGCTCGTGGGCACAGGCGATCCCGCGGGTCGGCATGGCGACAACTCGCGCGCCGCGCCGGATGTGGACTCGGCGCTGTCTGGCGTTCCCGAGGGCACGACCGTGATCGCGTTCGCGCACAATCCTGCGCTCTGGCCGGCGCTGCGTGATCGTGGTGTGGCGCTCACGCTGAGCGGACACACGCACTGGGGACAGTTTGCGCTGCCGACGGTGGGATGGAGTCTTGCGTCGCCCTTCCTGGAGCATGCGATGGGAGCGCATCACGAGGACGATGCGCTGTTGTACATCAGCCCCGGCACCGGGTACTGGGGAATTCCCTTCCGGCTGGGCGCGTCGCCGGAGATCACGCTGGTGACGTTACGGCGTGGCGTGGTGGCGGGGGCGCAGGTGCATCGAGCGCGGACAGCGCGGCGGGTGAGGCTGGAGGTGGCGCGGGCGTGAGATAGTTGAACGCATGTGAGGGAGATCGGTCGTAGCGCACCGTTGAATTACGCCGCAAGCGCGGATTTGAGCTGGTTTTTACCTGAGCATCGGACGTCCTGACGCGGCTCATCGTTTCGCATGCGCGAGGATGTATTGATGCCGGGGTCATTCCGTCCGAAGTGGGCTCATCCCGGATTATCGCCGCGCATGCGGCGAACACCCGCGCATGCGGGGAACACACTACCCCGACAAGACAACGGGCAAGGGCCAAGGGATCATCCCCGCGCATGCGGGGAACACATCGCGGGCGGAATCCTCGTTAAATCGACCGCCGGATCATCCCCGCGCATGCGGGGAACACCCAAGCGGCGACACCCTACTGCGGAATCACAGCGGATCATCCCCGCGCATGCGGGGAACACCGGCGGACGTCCCTAGCGTGTTCGCCAGCTTGCGGATCATCCCCGCGCATGCGGGGAACACATCGATCTTGGCGGCTGGCTGATGGATACGGCCGGATCATCCCCGCGCATGCGGGGAACACATCGAGGCGCACTGCGTCTACGAGCATGAGGACGGATCATCCCCGCGCATGCTGGGAACACATGGCCCCGGAGTACCCCGTCTTCGTGCTCGCCGGATCATCCCCGCGCATGCGGGGAACACCGCAGCAGCCGATGGCTCCAGCACCCCGTTTTCGGATCATCCCCGCGCATGCGGGGAACACCTGATACCCGTGCACGTCGGTCGTGGACAGTGCGGATCATCCCCGCGCATGCGG
>JBBSVF010000353.1:0-3144 GCA_038233745.1 Gemmatimonadales bacterium | reverse complement strand
GGTCCGGGGTGCCGGCGCCCACCTCCCCCTGGGCGACGCCGTGTTCATTCACAACCCCCGGCCCCCCCGCGTGCGCGCTCGCGAGCGGCTCGAGCACCAGCTCACGAACCTTGTAGCCCGCGCGCTCCACACTCTTGCGCAGATTCACCGCCGGCGACGATCCGATGGTGACCAGATACATCTCCGTTTCCAGCCGAGTGCCACTCATGCCGATGGGGTCGCGAATTCCCGTGTCCTTGTCGACGGTGTATTCCTGTGGAATGGCGTGCAGCAGCTCGCGATCCTGCGGAATGGCCTGCGCGCGCGCCACCTCGTTGGCCCGATCGACGTCCGACTTCGAGATCTCATCGTTGCTCACGGCCACGATGCCCTTGGAGGTCATCGCCTGCACATGTTCGCCAGCGATGCCGCAATACACCTCGGTCACCGAGGCGCCGGCCATGCGCTCGGCGTCCTGGAGCGCCTTGCGGATGGAGCGCGTGGTCTCCTCGATGTCGGAGACGATGCCGCGACGCATGCCCGTGGTGCGCGCCTGTCCCACGCCGAGCACCTTGATGGAGGTGCGGCCCTGGGGCGCAGTCATCACTTCCGCGATGATGGCGGTGGTCTTGGCGGAGCCGATGTCCAGTCCGGCGACGAGGCGGTCCGAGGTCATTGGAGTCTGGCGATCACTTGGTCCCGGTAGCGGAGATCGAGCTCACTGGCATGCAGCTGACGGCGTGCCAGATCCTGCTCGACTGGTTCGATGTCCGAAAGACGCGCGAGCGTCACATTTGTCATTGTCCTCACCGGCAGCGACGCCACGCGCAGCAGAAGTTCATCGGCGCCCACTCGCGTGAGCGACTCGATCCTGGCGAAGAGGAGCGGGCGTTCGCGCTGCATGGCGTCGAGCAACTGGAACACCGCGGTATCGCGCGAGGTAGCGACGACGATCGGCAGATCCACGGGCGTGATGCTGGGATCGAGCGGCAGCGCAACGCCGCGGATGTCCACCGCACGGAGGCCAGCCGGCGAGTTCACAAGCGCCACGGGGCGACGCTCGGTGACGTCCACGACAAGGGTGCCGGGCAGGCGGCGAGAGATGGAGGCGTGTTCCACCTGCGGATGACGCGCCACCCTGGCGGAGAGCGGGGCGAGCTCGTCCCAGACGCTCACGGTGGTGTCCACCTGCAGCCGCTGGAGGATCTCGGAGGCCGGCGTGTAGCGCAGCCCCACGATCTCCACCTTGCGAACGCGGAAGAAGGCGAGGCGTCGTCCCACCCGCGGTGCCCACACGGGCGACGCAAGCAGCGCGGCGAGCAGCACCCCCCCTACGGCGATCATCGCCCGCCGGCGCCACTTCGGGATGGATGGCGACGGCGCAGGCGACTCCACTGCGGCGCGTGCCATCAGCCGTCGCGCTCCATGGCGAAGAACAATTCGTGAGCGCAGAGCGTGACATCGCCCGCGCCCATCGTGACAATGAGATCGCCGGTGCGCGCGAGCGCCTGCAGGGCGTCGGTTAGTGCCTCGCGGGTGCCTTCCCATGCGGGCGGTGCGCCCATGCGCCGCAGCTCGTTCGCGATCAGCGCGCTCGTGACGCCGGCCATGGGCCGCTCGCGAGACGGATAGATGTCCAGCAGGCAGACCACATCTGCGCCGCCGAGTGCTTCGGCGAACTCGCGAGCAAAATCGCGGGTGCGGGAGAAGAGATGCGGCTGGAAGGCCACGACGAGCCGGCGGTCGGGGGCCGCGCGCCGCGCAGCCTCCACGGAGGCGCGTACCTCGGTGGGGTGGTGCGCGTAATCGTCCACGATGATGGCGCCCTGCGACTCCCCCACGATCTGGAACCGCCGCTCCACACCATCGAATGTGGCGAGGCCCGCGGCCATCTCCGGCAGTCCCAGGCCGATTCCCAATCCGGTGGCGATCGCGGCGAGGGCGTTCAGCACGTTGTGTTCTCCAGGCACGCGCAGGGAGACGTCGCCCAGCACCTTGCCGTCGTACAACACGGTAAAGTGTGTCCCGATGCCCTCGTGCCGGAGATCGCGCGCTACGAGACGCGCATCCGGCGATGCGATGCCGTAGCGGATCACCTCCGCGGTGGGCGGCGTCGGGAGCGCATTGGCCTCCTCGTCGTCGGCACACAGCACCACGTAGCGGGCGCCGGAGATGAACTGCGTAAAGGTGGCACGCAGATCCTCCATGCCACCGTAGATGTCCATGTGATCGGCTTCGAGATTGGTGACGATGGCGACCGTGGGCTCCAGCGCCAGGAAGGAGCGGTCGTACTCGTCGGCCTCCACCACGAAGCGATCGGCGCGGCCAGCTCGCAGATTCCCGCCCCACGACGTCACGCGTGCACCGACGTAGCCGGTGGGATCGAAGCCGGCGCCCACGAGCGCTGCGGTGGTGAGCACGGTGGTGGTGGACTTCCCGTGCGTGCCGGCGACGCCCACGAGGAACGTGCCGCGGGTGACTTCGCCGAGCGCGTCAGCGCGGCGCACCACGGGAATGTCCAGCGCATGCGCGCGCGTGAGTTCCGGATGATCCCTGGGCATGGCCGATGTCACGACCAGTGCTCGCACACCGGTCACGTGATCGGGAGAGTGGCCATGCTGCACATGAATGCCTCGTGCGGCCAGGTCGGGCACACTGTCGGCGCGAGCGTCGCATCCGGTGACCGCAGCGCCGCGCAGCACGAACAGCTCGGCCAGTGCGTTCATGCCGGCGCCGGCGATGCCGACGAAGTGGATCGGCCGCGAATCGGCGGGGTCGAGAAGGGGCGACATGTGGGGACCAATATACAGACGAGACCGCGGACGCGAGAGCGCCCTGGGTCAGCCGCCAGGACGGTTCCCGGCGCGAAGACGGGCGAGGATTCGGCGAGCGATGACGGAGGCCGCATCCGGACGCGCGCGGGTGGCGGCGCCGTCGCGCAGTCGCTGCATTGCTGCCGGATCGGAGATGAGCGTGCGAACCTCTGCGTCGATCCGCTCGACGGTCAGGTGAGCCTGCGGGATGTTGATCGCGGCTCCAGCCGCTTCCAGCGTTCGCGCGTTCACGGATTGATGATCGGCGGCGGCCGTGGGGAGTGGCACCAGGATCGCGGGAATGCCCCACGCAAACAGCTCGGAGGTGGTCATTGCGCCGGCGCGCGCGAGG
>JBBSVF010000352.1:0-3161 GCA_038233745.1 Gemmatimonadales bacterium | reverse complement strand
GGATGGAAGCAAGAACAGCTGGCTCAAGGTGAGGTCCTCGGTGATCCGCCTGGTAAAACGCGAATTCCAGCAGAACGGGATCTCGATGCCGGACCCCGCGAGAGAGATCATCTTTCCAAAGGGCGTTCCGATCTCGCACGAAATGTCGGACGTCGATCCGCATGCCGCGGCGCCGGGCACTGCGCCGGGCACTGCGCCGGGCGCGCCCTCGAGCGCCCCGCCGAGCACTGCGACGGACGCGGCGCCGGAGGCCGACGTCGTATCGACAAAGGCCGAGGGCGGCCTGCACAGCGAAGCGGGGGTGATCGAGGAGCAGGCGCGTCGCTCGCGCAAACCCGGCGAGCACGATCTGCTGGCGCCCGGCGCATTGTCAGACGATGCAGCAACTTGACAGCGCGGAATACCGCCGGCCGCACCGATGATCTTCCTGATTCTGCTGGCACTCGTTCCCGCGTCGCTCATTCTCGCCTATGTGGTGCACGCGCCGCCGCTGTGGACCTTCTGCGTCGCCATCCTCGCGATTGTGCCGCTGGCCGACTGGATACGGCGGGCGACCGAGCAGCTCGCACGAATAGCCGGGCCGGCCATTGGCGGGCTTCTCAACGTCTCGTTCGGCAACGCCGCGGAGCTCGTCCTCGCGCTGTTCGTCCTGCGTGCGGGGCATCCGGAGGTGGTCAAGGCGCAGATCACCGGGTCCATCGTGGGCAACGCACTGCTCGGCCTCGGTATCGCCGTGGTGGCAGGCAGTTGGGGGCGTGAACGGCAGACCTTCAATCGTAAGCGTGCCGGGCTGCTCTCCAGCCTGTTCATCCTCGCAGCGGCCGGCCTGCTCGTTCCCGCCCTGTTCGACCTCACGGAGCGCAGCGTGTACGGGGTGCAGCACACGCAGGGACCGGACGAACGATTGAGTCTCGGCGCGTCAGTGGTGCTCATCTTCGTCTACTGCGCCAATCTCGTCTACACACTCGTCACGCATCGCGACGTCTTCTCGGGCTGCAACAAGACCGAAAACGATGAATCCAGCAAAGAGGGTGGCTGGTCAACCTGGCGTGCGATCGCGGTGCTTGTGGGCGCCACCGTCGCGATCGCGTTCGAGGCGAAGATGGTGTCCGACTCGCTCGAGCCGGCGGCCGTCGCTCTGCACGTCTCCACGTTCTTTCTCGGCATCGTCCCGCTGGCCATCATCGGCAACGCCGCGGAGTATTTCGCCGCCGTGTCGTTCGCGAGACAGGATCGCATGGGGCTCACCATGAACATCACGGTGGGCTCCACCATCCAGGTCGCGCTGCTCACCGCTCCGCTGCTCGTGCTGGTGTCGTATGCCATCGGGCGGCCGATGACGCTGGTATTCCAGAATCCGCTGGAGTTGGTCGCGGTCACCGTGTCGGCCTTCGCCGTCAACGCGATCGCCCAGGACGGCGAGACGACGTGGTTCGAGGGCGTCCTCCTGCTCGGCGTCTACTTCATCCTGGCGCTGGCGTTCCTGTTCGCGTCGGCGTGATGCGTGCGGATGGGTTTGGGAACGAGGCGCGGGTCGATCCGCCAGACGCTTGTACGTCTACCTGTTCACAGCGCGATCACGGACACGCCGAGCCGCCGAGCCGCCGCGGTCATGCGATCGTCGTAGCTGGCAAGGCGAACATCCTGACCCTGTCCCCTGATGAAGTCCAGCGATGCGAGATGCATGGCATCGAGGGTACGAACCGGCAGGGGGAACGGTTCCCGCGCTCGTGCGAGCACCGGCGGCGCAAGTTCCAGGAATGCGATTCGTTGCAGGAGATCGCGCGCAAGCTGGCCGTGCGACTTGGCCAGGCCGCGCGCATGCAGGCGATTCCATGTCTCGTAGTCGAGCAACCGGCTGCTGATGAGCGGTTCCTGCCAGATCTCGTCGGGCGGGGTGCGGTCCTCCGCCAGCAACTGCGCGAGGACGACGGAGGTGTCGAGGTAGATCACCGGTCAGCGCGGTCGTCGTCCAACTGACCGAGTATCTCGGCCAGGGACGCCACCGGGCTGCCCACGGGCGGTCCCTCGCGCACCACCATGGGCGCTGAGAGCCAGCCACGTCGCATCGCCTCGGCCAGGACCACGTCGGACACGAAGGGACCGCGCCCCTGCGGGGGGCGAAGTTCCGCGACGACCTTGTCCCGATCGGTGACCAGGACGATCTCTCCGCTGTTCACGAGGCGGATATACTCGCTCAGCTTGTTCTTGAGGACCTTGAGTCCCACGGTGCGCATGCCTGAAAGTAGCTTCCAGAAGCCACCATGGCAAACTCCCCGCTGGTACCTCCTGCACGGCGCTGGCGGACGGCCGCCGGATGGCGTAACATGGCCGAACCGCATTCCAGGAACACGCCAATGCTACGCCAGTACTCTCTCGCCGCCGCGCTCCTCCTCTCGGCCCTCTTGCCGGCGAGCGCACAGTCGGTGCAGTATCGCGCGCCCAACGGCGTCGTCTACCGCTCCCAACCCGATACCGGTCCCGTCGCCCGCGCCGAGCGCGCCCTGGCTGACGATCCGCGGAATGTGCAGCGGCTCATCTCGCTCGGCGTCGCGCAGGCAGGCCCGCGGCGCATGCGCGAGGCTGTCGCGACTTTCACGAGAGCGCTCGCCATCGCGCCGAACGATCCGATGCTGTACCGCTGGCGCGGGCACCGGAACATCTCCATCCGCCAGTTCGATCGCGCCATGGCCGATCTCACCCGCGGCTACGGACTGGACAGCACCAACTACGGCATCCTCTACCACCTTGGCGTGCTCCGCTTCGTGCGCGGCGACTTCAACGCGGCGGCCGATGCCTTCGCCCACGCACAGCCGCGTGCGCCAGACGCCGGGGAACTTGCCGGCTCCACGGACTGGCTCTGGATGTCGCTCCAGCGCGCCGGCCGCGGCGCTGAAGCGGTGGCCATGCTCGCGCGCCGGCCAGACAGCCTGCCCGTTGCCAACGCATATGCCAGGCGGCTCCGCATGTACCGTGGCGAGATCGGTCCAGAGGCGCTGTTGACGCCAGCCGATACCGGCGAGGTCGACGTCGCCAGTATCGGCTGGCGTGAACAGCGCCTCCGGACCGAGCTCGCCACGGTACATTCGGAGCCGCCTGGCATATGCGTTGGCAACGGGCAGGCTGTCTGGCCGGCGCGCGAGCATGGCCACCGCTTCAGC
>JBBSVF010000351.1:0-3168 GCA_038233745.1 Gemmatimonadales bacterium | reverse complement strand
CACGAATTCCCTGGCCGGCGGGAGGGGGGTGACGGGATCGACGACGAGTGCACCGAACATGCCGGTGCCGATGTGCATGAGGACCGGCGCCGTGCCGCAATGGTAGAGGAAGACGCCTGCGTACTTCGGCTTGAAGGTGTACGTGATCGACTGCCCCGGCAGCACGGAGCGAAAGGCGGTCTTCGGATCGATCTGGGCAGCGTGAAAGTCCATCGAATGCGGAATACTGCCTTCGTTGGTCAACGTGAACTCCACTGTGTCTCCCTGCCGTACGTGCACGATCGGCCCGGGGATGTCGCCGTCGAAGGTCCATGCGGCAACGACAGTGTTGTCAGCGATGCGCACCGCCGTTTCCTTCGCGGTGAAATGAAGGCGTGTCGTGCGTGAGGTGGGCAGGGGGGGCAGCGCGGGATCGAATCGATGATACATCACGCGATCGGCGGAGGTGCCTTGCGGAACCTTCGTGGTGCCAGGCATTGCGTGATGCATACTGGTATCGAGGCGGCTATCCGGATTCGGAAGCGCGTGCGACGGAGTACCGGCCGCCGACGTCGTCGCAATCGCGGTGGTATCCGACAGTCCCGTGCTCGCCCCTCCAGCGTCCGACCGCCCGCACGCAGCCAGCGACGCGCCGATCGCCGAGGCCTGCAAGAGGAAACGCCGGCGCGAAGGGCGTGTTTCCACGGCAATTTCAGCGCGGGCCGGTTCATCGGCTGAGGGCCGGACCGTACTCGTGTCGTCACTCATTGTGCATTCTCCCGGGAGCGTGGCGATGACGTTCGCGGGCTCTCAATATCGAGCCCGCGTGCAGCTCGTCACCCACCTGGGGCTCGTGTGTTGGCAGCCCGCCCCGGCAAGCGAACACGACGCATTTCGCGCGCCTCACGCAAGCGCGGCGCGTGCGCCGACAGGAGATCGCTCCGCGAAATCATCCCGATGACCTCGCGGGGACGGTCTCTCCTTACAACCGGGAGCCGGCCAACGTGCTGCAGCACCATCTGATCGGCCGCGTCCCGCAGTGATTGGTCCGCGAACACCACCACCGGTGGTCGACGGATCAACGACGCGAGCGGTGCATCCGCCGCCTCCGCAGGCGCAGTGATATCGGGGCGCGTCAGCACCCCAACCAGCCCGCCTTCGGCGTCGACGACGGGAAAGCCCTGGTGCGAGGCGCCCCCCGCGCCAGTGCGCAACCATTCACGAACCTCTCCGACCACCGCATCGTCGCGAAGCGTCACCACATCGCGCGCAGCTGCATCTTCGGTTCGTATGCGGCTCAGGTAATCGAGCGAATACTCGGCGCGGAGCGTCACCCCACGCCTTGCCAGCTTCTCGGTCATGATCGAGTGCCGGTTGAGCAGCAGGGCGACGAAGTACGCGGTCGAGCAGCCGATCAGCAGTGGAAGCAAGCCGACGGGTTGTCGCGTCGTTTCGAACGCGAACACCACCGACGCGAGGAGCGCATGCGACGCGCCGGCGAACATCGCGGCCATTCCAACCAGTCCCGCCATCTGCGCGTTCACGCCGAGTGTCGGCGCACGGTCCGCGACGAACGCACCGAGCCAGGCACCGAGCCCACCGCCGATGGTGAACAGTGGCGCCAGCGTTCCGCCAGAGGTGCCGCTTCCAAGATAGATCGCCCACGACAACAACTTGAGGACGACAAGCACCAGCAGCGCCCGCCCGACGATCTGCCCGCCGATGGCTCCCGTGATGTTGTCGTATCCCACGCCCAGGGTTCGCGGCTCGATCAGGCCGATCGTGCCCACCGCGATGGCGCCCACCGCCGGCCACCACATCCAATCAAGTTGAAAACGCTTGCCCAGGTGCTCGAAGCCGGCTTCGATGTCGTACGCGAATCTCGTGATACCCGCAGCCGCCACCCCAATCAGGGCGCCGAGAACCGCGTATGCCGCCAGGGCCGCGCCGCCGGGCTGGTTCATGGCCGGTATCGAGAATACCGGCGCCGTGCCGTCGAACGCGATTCGAACACCGGTGGCCACTGCCGCCGCGAGCGCCACCGGGATGAGCGAGCGCGCCCGATATTCGAACAGCAACAACTCCACGGCGAGCAGCACGGCACTCACCGGCGTGCCGAAGGTCGCCGCCATGCCGGCAGCGGCACCCGCGCCCAGCAGGATCTTTCGTTCGTCCGCCGTGACATGAATAACCTGGCCGGCGAGCGATCCGAGCGCCCCTCCCGTCGCGATGATCGGGCCTTCGGCGCCGAATGGGCCGCCGGTGCCGATGGCGATCGCCGCCGACAGCGGCTTGAGGATCAGGACCCGGGCGGGAATACGACTCTCGCCGAAGAGCACCTTCTCCATGACCTCCGGGATGCCGTGGCCCCGGATGGCCGCGGAGCCATACCGCGCCATGATGCCCACGACGATGGCGCCAAGGATGGGAATGAAGAGCAAGGCTACAGGCGAACGATGGCCACTCGCGGGCGAGACGAAATCGATGGCTACCCGACCATGGAATGCAAGGTTGGTGACCAGGCCGATAAGGTGGATGAGCACCTGCGCGGCGAGACCCGCAGCGACCGCGATGACGATCGCGAGTCCCGCGATGAGCACCGTGCGGCCGTCTACTGGCTCGTATTCGTCCGGTGCGCGCGGACCTTCCGCAGTCGAGAGAGGCCCTGCCTGCTCGAGAATCGCATCGAGACTCGGCGAGACGGGAATGGCGCCTGGTGGCGTCGGCGCTTCTGGAAGCGGCATCACGAAGGCAGGCTCGAGTGACGTGTGATGTTGTCACCATACCCTCGTATCCATCGTTCTGCGTTCGAGAGCTGGTGAGTCACGGAAGTTACGCGAGGAACGGTGAGATCGAACAGCCCTGTGCTACGTTGGCGAGACACGCGAGCCGGACAGCGGCACGGCAGCAGCGCGCGAGAAAGAGTCGCAGTATTGGCGCACCGGGCACTCACCACAACGCGCCACACGCGCGGTGCACACCAGCGCCCCCAGCTCCATGATGGCCTGATTGTGGGTCCACGTGGCGCGGCCCGTGCGCGGAAGAATCGCACGGGCGATGGCCCATACCTGCTGCTGGCCGGCTGCCGTCTTCAGATCGCCATCGGGTACAAACACACGCCGGATCACACGTGCGACGTTTGTGTCCACGAGCGCGACACGCCGCTCGTACGCGAACGAGCTCACCGCT
>JBBSVF010000350.1:0-3171 GCA_038233745.1 Gemmatimonadales bacterium | reverse complement strand
GTGGCATGGTTGGCGGACGCCCAGCGCGAGGGCCGCGCAACCGGGACACCCGGCAACGACTCGGCGGCCGCGTACATCGCGAGACGCTTCGGGACACTTGGTCTCGTTCCGCTTACCGTCGATACCGCGCGGGCCAAGTGCCGCGTGGCCGTTCCACCCTCGGAATGCCGGACATTCCTGCAGCGTTTTGTGGCGCGTGGCGTGGAACTGATGCATGCCGGGCGTCCTGAGGGTGTGCGATCGCAGAATGTGATTGCCCTGATCCCCGGCAGTGATCCGGCACTGCGTGGCCAGTACCTGGTGATTGGCGCGCACTACGACCACCTGGGGCGCTCCACTGCGGGCGCGATGGATCCCGAAGCCCGCGACGCCATGCGCAACGGCGCCGATGACAACGCCTCGGGAACGGCAGCAGTGCTGGAACTGGCTCGACGTCTCGCGGCGGTGGCGCCACGTCGCAGCGTCATTCTGGCGGCATTCACCGGCGAGGAACTCGGTCTCCTGGGGTCCCAGTATTTCGTCGACCACTCACCGGTGGCGCTCGACAGTATCGTCGCGATGCTGAACTTCGACATGGTCGGCCGGCTGCGGAACGACCGGCTGATCGTGTACGGGACAGGAACGGCCGCGGAACTGCCCGCCGTCCTCGCCGCGGCCAACACTGCTCCCGCCCTGGCGATCAACAGTGTCGCCGATGGATTCGGTCCCTCGGATCAGAGTTCCTTCAGTGTGCGCGGGATTCCCGTGCTGCACTTCTTTACCGACCTGCACGATCAGTATCACCGCGCCACCGACGTTGTGGCCCTGATCGATGCACCTGGTGAAGCGCGTGTGGTGACCCTGGCCGAACGCGTGGCGCGCGAGATTGCCGATCGGCCCCTCCGGCTCTCGCCCATCCGGATTGCGCCACGCGCGATCGCGGCGGCGGGAACGCAAGGGCCTGCCGTCTATCTCGGAAGCATTCCTGACATGGGCTCCAGCGACGCGCCGGGCCTGAAGCTCAGCGGTGTGCGGGCTGGTTCGCCGGCCGACAAGGGCGGGCTGATGGCGGGTGACATCATCGTGGCGTTCGGCGAGCGCACGGTGACAGATCTCTATTCGTACACCGACGCACTCTACACACATCGGCCAGGCGATACCCTCCAGGTGACCTTCCTGCGCGCCGGCGTGCGACGCACCACCTCGGTGACGCTGGGTACGCGGGGGCAGTGACGCTGCAGCTCTGGTCGTCGGCACGCTACACCTTTCCGCTGCCCGACGGCCACCGCTTCCCGGTGGCCAAGTACCAGCTGCTCCGCGATGCACTCGTTCGCGATGGCGTTGTGCACGAGGAGCAGATCCACGATCCGCCAGCGGCCACCGACGAGCAACTCTGCCGCGTCCATACCGTGGAGTATGTTCGTCGCTTCAACTCCGGAACACTCACCGACGCCGAAGTGCGTCGCATCGGCTTTCCATGGTCGCCCGAACTCGTGGAACGATCGCGACGGGCCGTCGGTGGCACGATGGCCGCGGCGTCGCACGCGCTCTCGCACGGTCTCGCGATGAACCTTGCGGGGGGCACGCATCACGCCTTTGCCGATCATGGCGAAGGGTTCTGTGTCTACAACGACATCGCGGTGGCGATCCGCGACCTGCAGGCGCGAAACCTGATCCGGCGGGCCGCCGTCGTGGACCTGGATGTTCATCAGGGCAATGGGACGCACGCCATCTTCGCCGGTGACGACGATGTCTTCACCTTCAGCATGCACGGCGGGCGGAATTATCCGTTTCACAAGGTGCCGGGCACGCTCGACATCGAACTCCCCGACGGCACCGGTGACGACGCCTACCTCGCGGCGCTTAACCCCGCGCTCGAGGAGTGTCTCAGCCGCGCGCAGGCCGACATCGTGTTTTACATCGCGGGTGCCGATCCCCACGAGGGCGACGCACTCGGACGCCTGGCCATGAGCTTCGACGGCCTGGTCCGTCGCGATGCCTTCGTGCTCCAGAGCTGTCGCGAGGTGGGCACTCCCGTGGCCATCGCGATCGGAGGTGGCTACGGGCGGCGCCTCGAAGACACGGTGTGCGCCCACGTGAATACCGTTCGCCTCGCGACCACCTTTCGCTGATCCACTCCCCTTCCGTCATCCTGCGCCCCTGGGTTTCGTCCCGCCATGGCCCCTGTTCCCGATCCCCGCCGTTCCGGCTTCACCAACTCCACGTCCGTTCCGCTCTATTGGGCCGAGTATGGCGACGCGGGAGCTCCTCCGCTCCTGCTGCTGCACGGGGGCCCGGGCGCGAGCCACGAGTACCTGCTCCCGCAGATGCTGGAGCTGGCGCGCGAGCATCGCGTGGTCAGCTACGACCAGCGCGGCGGCGGCCGCTCTCGGCACGACGACGCCCGAGAGCCGATCACCTGGCGCCATCAGGTGACGGATGTGGGCCGCGTGGCGGCGGAGCTCTCCGTCGATCCGCTCGTGATCGTGGGGTACTCGTGGGGCGCGTTACTCGCCCTGCTGTACGCCATCGAAGCCACGGCCGGCCGCGAGCGCCCGGTTCCGCACGCCCTGGCGCTGATCGACCCGGCACCGATCACCCGCGCCTGGCGCGATGAATTCGAGAGAACCTTCGCCGCTCGGCAGAGTGGCGACGCGGTGTCCGCGCTGCGGGCCGAGCTCGCGGCGTCCGGGCTGCGGGACCGCGACCCGGACGCCTACCGGCAGCGCGCCTTCGAGCTGAGTGTGGCCGGCTATTTCGCCGATCCTGCCCGTGCGCGCGGCCTCACGCCCTTCCGGGTCACCGGCCGCTCGCAGCAGTCCATCTGGAGTTCGCTCGGAGATTTCGACCTCGTGGACGCTTTGCGAACGGTCGCCATTCCGGCATTCGTGACGCATGGCCGGCAGGATCCCATTCCGCTGGAGTCCTCGCAAGCGGTGGCGGCAGCACTGGGCACCTCGCTGCTCGTGCTGGAAGACTGCGGGCACGTACCGTATGTTGAGCAACCGGCCCAGTTGTTTCCCCCGCTGCTGGAGTTTCTTCGCAGTGGATTGGCAGTCCCCCAATCGCCACCTGACGCGCGTGCCTGACGATACCCAGCCGCACATCGCCACCTTCGAGTATGAGGATCGGCGCTACAACGTCACCTGCAAGGTGGCCTTCGATGGCATCGAGTACGTGGGGCGACTCTGG
>JBBSVF010000349.1:0-3190 GCA_038233745.1 Gemmatimonadales bacterium | reverse complement strand
CTCTTCTATCTCTACGCCTGCATCGATGCCGACGCACTTCGACGCAACCTGAGCGGCGCGGCAGAACTGTCAAAGGACGGACTCTCGGCCCTGATCGAGGCCGCGGCAACGGTGTCACCGACCGGAAAGCAGAACAGCTATGGTTCCCGGGCACGGGCCTCGTACCTGCTCGCCGAGCGCGGTTCGCAACAACCCCGTACCCTTGCCGCTGCCTTCCTGCGGCCGGTGTCAGGCGGAGATGTGCTGGCCGATTCCATCCAGCGTCTGTCGACCTTTCGAGAGAATCTCGACAGCGCCTACGGCAAGAATGCCGACGCCACCGTCGAAATGTTCGCGACGCCGGATCGTGCCGGTGGCTCGCTGGAGGAGGTAAAGGAGTTCGCACGCGGCGCGGTGGCCTGATGGAGGCACTGATCTTCACACTGTACGCCCCGCTCTCGAGCTGGGGCGACGAAGCGATTGGAGAGGTCCGCAGTTCCTGGGACCGACCGAGCCGCTCGGCGATACTCGGACTTGTGGCGGCTGCGCTCGGACTCACGCGTGATGACGCAGAAGCACACGCACGGCTGGACATCATGCTCGGACTGGCGGTGAGGGTCGCGCTGAGCGGAGCTGAATTCATCGATTATCACACTGCGCAGGATCCCACGGATGTGGCGGTTCGCAAGTTCCGTCCGCGCACGCGCAAGGCCGCGCTGGAATGCGCGGATCTGACGTCGCTATCGCCACGGTCGTTGCGACAGGACGCATTATATGTCATTGCCCTCTGGCAGCGCGAACCTGCCGACTGGACGCTGGACTCGATCGCCAAGTCGCTTCGCGAGCCCGTCTTTCCTCTGTATGCGGGGCGCAAGGCCAATGCGCTTGGACTGCCGCTTCACCCTGTCGTGGGGATGTTCGAATCTCTTGCAGCAGCGCTTGGCACCATGCCGCCGTTGCCAGCGGAGCTACTTCGACTTCAGCCGAAAAGCGGATGGGGACGCGAGGTATCGTACGATCGATGCTCCGCGTCGATCGCGGGCTTCGCGGAGGAAGGACGACGAAGCATTCGTCGACGCGATGCGCAGCCACACCGCCAGCGATGGCAGTTCGCCGAGCGCATCGTGGACGTGAGTCTGCTTCCCGGGTCGGTGGTCACATGAATGAATCGAGACTCTTCACCAGGATCACCCTGCGACGCGATGCGCCGATCGCGTCATTGAGATCAGTGCTCGTCCCCGAGCACGATGAGAAGCGCGCGATGGTCGGACACCAGCTGATGTGGACACTGTTCGGCGATCGTGCTGATCGCACTCGGGACTTTCTGTGGAGGGATGCCGGCAGCGGCGTGTTCTATACTGTGTCCGAGCGTGCGCCGGAGGATCAGCACGGGCTGTTTGATATTGCGGAGCCCAAGGAGTATGCCCCTTGCCTGGTCGCGGGGGATCGACTGACATTCGTGCTGCGGGCCAACGCTACTGTTTCACGAAAGAGCGGAGGGGAATCGCGCGGCAAGCCTGCCGACGTCGTGATGAATGCACTGCATGCTGTGCCGCGGGGGCACGAGCGAGCGGATGCACGTGCGAGAGCGGTTCAGGAGGCGGGGCTGCGATGGCTTGGCGCGCAGGGCGCGCGCAATGGCTTCGATGTCGAGCGTGCGGATGGTGAGGAGACGCCTGTCGAAACAGTAGTGATGAACCATCGCGTACTTCGCGTGGACCATAAGGGTGCCGGGATGACTCTCGGCATCCTGGACTTTGCCGGAACGTTGGTGGTGCGGGAACCGGATTCCCTGCGTGCGGCACTCTTTGCCGGTATTGGGCGGGCGAAGGCATTCGGATGTGGGATGATCCTCGTCAAGCGCGCGTAGCGGACCACACCTGTGAGCGATGCGCCGTTCATTCCGCTGAGGCCGATTCCCATCAAGGATCGTTCGTCGATCGTGTTTCTGGAGTACGGGCAGGTGGACGTCATCGATGGGGCATTCGTGCTCGTCGATGACAATGGCGTTCGGGTTCAGATTCCCGTCGGCGGACTCGCGTGTCTGATGCTTGAGCCTGGAATCCGAATCACACATGCGGCGGTCGCACTTGCCGCTCGCGTGGGGTGTCTGCTCGTGTGGGTGGGGGAGGCGGCGGTGCGTGTCTACGCTGCTGGGCAGCCGGGAGGTGCGAGGGCTGATCGTCTATTGTTTCAGGCAGCCGCGGCACTGGACGAGAGCGCTCGGCTGAAGGTCGTGAGGGCGATGTATACGATGCGATTTGGCGAGGAACCGCCCGCGCGTCGCTCGGTCGATCAGCTTCGCGGGATCGAGGGCGCGCGAGTGCGGGAGATGTACAAGGGGTTCGCGATGGTGCACGGAGTGGCGTGGGAAGGGCGGCGCTATGACCCGGCGGAGTGGGACAAGGCGGACGTGATCAATCGTTGCCTGTCCGCGGCGACATCGTGTCTGTACGGGCTGACCGAAGCGGCGGTGCTGGCGGCAGGCTATGCTCCGGCGATCGGATTTTTGCATCGGGGAAAGCCCTTGAGCTTCGTCTACGACATTGCGGATATCTTCAAGTTCGAGAGCGTGGTGCCAGCGGCGTTTACCGTCGCAGCTCGCGTCGCCCGCGCCGACCGGAGCAACGTGCCTGTGGAGCGTCAGGTACGGATAGCCTGTCGGGATGCATTCAGGTCGACGCGGATGCTGGATCGGCTGATACCCACGATTGGAGAGCTATTGGAAGCCAGCGGGCTGGGGCCACCGCCGGAGGCACCGGAGGGGCAACCGCCTGCGTTGCCGGAGGAGACATCGGGAGATGCTGGTCATCGTCACTGAGAACGCGCCCCCGCGACTGCGGGGGCGTTTGTCGCTCTGGCTCGCCGAGATCCGGGCGGGCGTGTATGTGGGCGTCTATTCCCATCGCACGAGAGAACGGATATGGGGCGAGGTGGAGTCAATGATTGAAGGGGGCTCGGCAGTAATGGCGTGGAGTGCGCCAACGGACTCTGGCTACATGTTTGCGGCGGTTGGAGAAAATCGCAGGGAACCGGTTGATTTTGATGGACTGACGCTCGTCAAGTTCTCGGCGACCGGAACCAAATAAATCGGTAGCGCAAGCGCGAGTGGCCTAAGTTGTTCGGTAGCTTCACTTTCCCGAGAAGAGTGTTCCCCGCATGCGCGGGGATGATCCGGCTCCGACGCGTCTTTTCGGTATGCGGCCGGCGT
>JBBSVF010000348.1:0-3195 GCA_038233745.1 Gemmatimonadales bacterium | reverse complement strand
GGCCGCGCCGAGAGCGAGCGTCGCCGCGCTTCCGAGTGTCTTGAAGAGAAATGACGCACGCATGATAGCCACCGGTGTCAGGAGCCCGCGATATGATAACCCGATCAACCCTCCGGAGCCGGGCCGCGTCACAGTTCCTGCTAACGCGCTGCCGTGCCACCTCCCCTGAGCACCCGTCCCGGCGTCGCACCGGTGTGCCGCCCGTCACGCACTACCTGCACGCCATTCACGAACACCTGCTCCACGCCCCGGCTGATCTGATGCGGCTTCTCCGGCGTCGCCAGGTCGATGATCGTGCTGTCGTCGAATACCACCACGTCGGCGAACATGCCCTCGCGCAGCAACCCGCGGTCGCGAAGCGCAAGCCGCGACGCCACCGCGCCGCTCATCTTCCGCACGGCCTCCTCGAGCGTGAACAGCTTCTGCTCGCGCACATAGCGCCCCAGGATGCGCGGATACGATCCGTACGCCCGAGGATGCACGACGTTCTTCGCACTGTCGGGATCCACTCCGCCCGCGTCGGTCCCGATCACGACCCACGGAGACCGGATCTGCATCCGTACGTTCTCCTCGGACATCGTGAAGTTGATCTTCGACAGATCGCGTCCCTCGCTCACGATCAGCTCGACCACCGCCTCCGGCCACGGCTTCCCCATGTCCGCCGCGATCTCGCTGAGTCGCTTGCCCTCGTACTTCGCGTGCTCCGGCTTCCGGAAGTCGGTGACGATGTACGCTGATGGCCCTTCGATCTGACAGAGTGGTGCGCCGTTCGCATCGGCCATCTCGGTGAGAATGCGCGCTCGCGTCTCCGGATTCTTCAAGTTGTCCATCAACCGCCCGTTCTCGGCTGCCCAGTCCGGAAAACACTCGCCGAGGTTGTTCCCCGAGTATGGGTACGGGTACATCGTGGCGCCCACGTCGAGCCCGGCCGCGCGCGCGGAGTCGATCTTCGCGATCATCGCCGATGCCTTGCCCCAGTTCTTCCGGTTGGAGGCTTTCAGATGGTAGATGTCGACCCTCACGCCTCCTTCACGGCCAATGCGGAAAGCCTCGTCCATCGCCTCGAACAGCGAGTCGTCCTCCGACCGCATGTGCGTGATGTAGCCGCCATGATAGGGCGCCATGGCCTTCGCCATCTCGACGAGCTCCGGCGTCGCCGCGTACGAGCCGGGGGGATAAATGAGCGCCGACGAGATGCCGAACGCGCCGTCACGCAACGCACGTCGGACCACCGACCGCATGGTGTCGAGCTGCGCGGCATTCGGCGCGCCCGACGCCTGACCCATTGCGTACGCACGCACCGTCGCCGCGCCCAGGTACGAGCCGACGTTCACGGAGTTCTTGTGACGGCCCATCGCGTCGAGCCACTCGCCGAAGCCTCGGTCGCCGTGGAACGAGCGCTGGAGCGCCGCACGCTCGGGCGGCATGGTACCGACCTCCAGGAGCGAGTCCACCGCCGCGTTCGAGGGCGCGGGCGTCGTCGCTTCGCCGAGGATCTCGCTGGTGACGCCTTGGGTCACCTTGCTCACGACTCGCCCGTCACGCCACAGGAGCGCATCCCAGGAGTGCGCCTGGATATCGATGAATCCCGGGGCGACGATATGTCCGCGAGCGTCGACTCGCTGTCGCGCCGCCACGCCTCGGAGTCCACCTCGCGGCGTGACCGCCACGATCCGGTCCCCGCGAATGCCGACATCCCCGTACGTCCACGGATTGCCGGTACCGTCGACGACGCGTCCATTCTCGATGACGACATCGAATGCGGTGCGTTCGGGCACGGCCGCTGCGCTCGGCGCTTGTCGCGCGCAAGCGGTGGCTGCCAGCGCGGCAAGGAGAAACGAGATTCCAGCTGGACGGCGGAAGACGAAAGACATCGGGAGCCCCGGAAGAAGGTCAGGGATCATGCTGTCGAGCCACGCGTTGGCGCAATCGGCAGGTGATTTCCGGGATCCGCACGTCCGTCACCTCGCCCACTGCCGACAAGATCAGAGGCGAAAGAGATAACTCGCCTTCACGAACAACGCGTCGTCCAGCCGGTTGAAACCGCGGAATCCCAGGCTTCCCGGAAACTCGAAGGGGCGCGCATCCGCCCGCGTGTCCACGTAACCAGCACCGTACCCGAAGAACACCACAGTGCCTGGATTGGGCTGATACGAGAACAGGAAGTCGCCGCGAAAGCTGGAGTTGGTACTCGCGGTGGTCGTCGCGCCATTCACGAGCAGCGGGCGGCCGGTGCGTCCTTCGTCGCGCAATGCGTCGCGATAGAAGGAGTCGTACTCCCCAATAAGCCGCACAAAGACGGGACGCGCAATCTGGTACTCCATCTTGAGCCGCGGAATGCGATTGTTCGCCACGATGCTTCCATCGCTGCGGCGATTGAAGCTCTGCAGGTTGTACGTGGCGTTCAGGCGGAGCTTGTCAGTGGGCCGGTACGTGAGTCCGTAGGACGCGAAGAGAATGCTCGACGACGCCCACTCCAGGAAGTTCTCGTCGCGCCCCAATAGATAGAACGCATTGGCCGCCAGCGTTCGCCCGCCAGGTGTGCTCACGGAGACATACGCCTCGCTGTTCGGTATGCGCGCGGTTCCGCTAAAGGGCAGCGTATCTCCGGCCACTCCGAGCACCCGGTAGTTGGCGTACAGCCCGGGATCGAAGCCGAAGGTCTCCGCGAAATAGCCGATGCCCACATTCCAGCCACCCCGAAGCTGCGTGTTCACACTCAGATGCAACTTCTTCTCGATCGCGTCGCCCTGATGGACGAACGACCGATACCGCCACGTGCCGAACACTCCGGGATTCACGGTCACCGCGGACACCAGCGCACCGTCACCGCCGAACCAGGTGAGCCGGTGATCGAAGTTCGCGGACACGATGCCGGGACGATTGATGAACCCACTGAGCGTCCGGAAGCTCTCGTGCACACCATCCAGCGCGTAGGTGATGCCGAACTGCTTCCCGTTGCGGTTCAGCGCCGCGCGCCAGAGCGGTGCCGTCACACTCGAGGTGGCACTCCGCGTAAAGCTCTGCGCGTATTGGCCCTGAACGCTCCACACCCGCGAGAAGATGGTGCTGCCGTCCACATCCGCCACGCGATTACCGAGGGCGCCCTGCGTGCGGTCGGTGAAGGCCACACCCAGCCGGCTGGCGGCACCGAGATCGCGCTGCACACGCAGCAGCGTGAACACGGGATGATCC
>JBBSVF010000347.1:0-3220 GCA_038233745.1 Gemmatimonadales bacterium | reverse complement strand
GGGATATCCTCGCGCCGTTCTTCTAGGCTGGGCACGGGGATGGGCACGACGTTCAGGCGGTAGAACAGATCTTCGCGGAACTGTCCCGTCGCAATCTCGGATTCCACATCCTTGTTCGTGGCGGCCAGCACGCGCACGTCCACCTGGATGGGTTTCGAGCCGCCGATGCGTGTGATCACGCCGTCCTGCAGCACGCGCAGCACCTTTGCCTGGGCGGCGAGACTCATGTCGCCGATCTCGTCCAGGAAGAGCGTGCCGCCATCCGCCTGCTCGAACTTTCCGGCCCGGTCACTCACCGCACCGGTGAACGAGCCCTTCATGTGACCGAACAGCTCGCTCTCGATCAACTCGCTGGGAATCGCGGCGCAGTTCACCTCGATGAACGGCCCCTTCGCCCGCGTCGATTGCGCGTGAATCGCTCGCGCCACGAGCTCCTTGCCTGTGCCGTTCTCACCGGTGATCAGCACCCGCGCCGGGGTCTTTGCCACGAGCGCGATCTTTTCCGTGACCTCGCGCACCCCGTACGACTGTCCCACAATCTCGAACCGCGATTGCACCGTGTCGCGCAGACGCGTGTTCTCTTCCGAGAGATCCAGATGCGCCAGCGCATTGCGCAGCGTCACCAGGATGCGATCGGTGTCGAGCGGCTTCTCCAGGATGTCGTACGCGCCGTGCTGCGTGGCCTCCACCGCGGTCTGGATCGTGGCGTGTCCGCTGATCATCACCACGATGGCAGTGGGATCCTGCGCGCGCAGTGCCGTGAGCGCCTCCATGCCATCCATCCCCGCCATCTTGATGTCCATGAACACCAGATGCGGATGAAAGCGCGCATACTCCGCCAGTCCATCCGTGGCGTTCGAGCACGTGCGCACGTCGTATCCCTCGAACTCCAGCAACTGTCCGAGGGCGGCGCGAATTCCCTGTTCATCGTCGACGATCAGGATACGGCGAGTCATGGCGCGGGACTCGTGGTCTTGTACAGCGTCACCACATGGTTCGCGATGCGCACGTCGGCCAGCGAGCGCGGCGTGGGCACCGGCAGTGCGTCGGACGCAAGTCCATCCGGCTGCGGCCCACGCCTCAACTGCTGCACGAGCTTCGGGATGGCGCCACTGGGCACATTGAAATCGCGGATCTTGATCTCGCGGATCCGGAACTCGCTGAGGCCCGGCTGTACCACCCGGAAGCTGCCGGCGAACGACAGCCGCTCGCGCGCATTCACCATGCTGGCGAATGGACCAAGCACGCCTGAGCCAGCAATGTCCTTCATCGACACCACCGCCCGCACGTACAGCGCATCGCCGATCACCGCCGCCTCGGCGCTGTCAGCGGTCGAGGGGATCGTGTGCCCCACCGTCTGGAAGACGTAGGAGGCAATCTCACCGGCCTGCAGATTGGCGAACACCGGCCCATTCGACGACTGCAGCGACTCGATGGCGCGCTGACCTCTCGCGCCCGCCGCCGGCGTGAGGGGCTGCCAGAGCGGGGCGGAGGCCACCGCGGGAGTGGAACCCGTCACCTTGCTCATCCACCGATCGCGGGTAAACCAGGCCGCGATGGCGAGGATGGCGAGCAACACCAGACAGCCGAGCCGAGCGATGCAACCCATCTCATTCTCCTTGGAGAGGCGACCAGTGAAGGCGCCGGTAGCGTAAGCCGTCCGTGTCCCGGGTACTCTCCAGGAGGGACACTCCTGTCACATACTCCGTGCCTGCAAAGTCGATCCGTCGCGCGGCGCGCACAAGCGGGCGACGGATGCTGTCGTCCATCGGTTCCGGCACACGGGCGAGGGTGACGTGCGGGCGGAAGGGTCGCCCATCCAGGCCGTGCCCCAGGGCATTCATGGCGACTTCCATGTCGTGCTGCAGCAGTTCGAGGCGGGGAGATGGGTCCACTCCCATCCATACGACGCGAGCTGTCCGAAAGTTCGGAAAGGCGCTGATCGTGTGAAGGCGGAGTTCCATCGCCCGGTTGGCTCGGCCGAGTTCATCGAGGGCGGCAATCAGGGGATCGACGCCGGCATCGGGGAGCTCCCCGAGGAAGCGAAGCGTGATGTGGAGGCGTTCCGCGGCGATCCAGCGCAGGCCGGGCGCGATAGCGTGCAGCGGGTTGACCGCTTCGGCGATATCCGACGTGATCGTATCGCTCAGCTCCAGCGCAACGAACCGTGCGATGTGCTACCTGCCGGCGTCGGCGCGGAGCTCGATCGCCACGTGCGTGAATCCGTGAGCCTTCGCGGCAGCCAAGGCCGTGCGACGCAACTCGGCGTCGCCCATGGCACGCGCGCTCTCGGCGTCGACAATCAGGACCACGAGCCCGGCACGCGCCTCCACGCGGCAGGCGATCCCCTGCTCCGCGAGTGCCTGCTCCAGCGTGGGCAAGCCGCCGCTGGACTCGCGACGGATGCTCATGCCGCCGTGACTCCGAGCAGGATGTTGAGTGATCCGGAGCGAAAGCCGCGGAGGTCCAGCGCGACACGCTCGAAGCCTTCATGGCGGAGGGCGCTCACGATCTGCTGTAATCGGCTCGGTTGAATCCATTCGTCCAGCATCGTTGGCGTCAGTTCCACGCGCGCCAGTTCATCGTGGTAGCGCACGCGAAGGTCGCCGGTGACGCCCAGCGTTCGCAACGCAGCCTCAGCGCGCTCCACCAGCGCCAGCCGCTCGGCGGTGACGCCAGTGCCGTACGGCAGGCGCGACGACAGACAGGGTGACGACGGCTGCTGCCAGGTGGGCAACCCCAGTTCTCGCGAGAGCTCGCGGATCTCTGCCTTGGTGAATCCCAGCTCGGCGAGCGGGCTGCTCACCTCGTGCTCATCCGCTGCCCGCGCGCCGGGGCGATGGTCGCCGCGGTCGTCGGCGTTGGTGCCGTCGATCACCGTGAGGAATCCGTGCTCGCGGGCCACGGGGACCAGGCGCGACCAGAGTTCCGTCTTGCAGAAGTAGCAGCGGTTGGACGGGTTGGCGGCGTAGTCCGGATTGGCCAGCTCGTCGGTATCCAGCTCCAGCACCGGCACGTCGAAGTCATCCGCGACGGCGCGGGCGGTGGCCCATTGCGACGCCGGATACGAGGCGCTGCGGCCGATGATGGCCAGCGTGTTGTCGGCGCCGAGGGTCTGGCGGGCGACCACGGCGAGATAGGCGGAGTCGACGCCACCGGAGTAGCCGACCACCACGCGTTCGCTGGCGCGGAGCCAGGCGACGAGGCGCGATTGTTTGTG
>JBBSVF010000346.1:0-3241 GCA_038233745.1 Gemmatimonadales bacterium | reverse complement strand
GTCGCTCGCGCGCTCCGGAATCGAAGATGGCCTTCACATGTTCGCTGGCCTCCTCGATCACTTCCATCACCTCGCGATCGCGCGGCTGGCGGAAGACATCGCGCCAGTCGTAGCCCTCACTCCACAGCCGCGCATACTTGAACGCGATGTACACGCTCCAGATACCGGTGATCGGCACGCCGAAGTCGCGACCAATGATCGCGAACAGCATGAGCACACCGTTCACATACAGGTACGGCGAGAGCTTGCCGCGAAAGTCCACGACCGGGGGCGCGCTCCATCGCCGCAGATCCTCCGAGGTGGGCTGGTGGACGGAGTCGGTTCGTGCGACGGCCAGTCCATACCCCGTGCGCGGTGCGGCCCAGTCGCCCGGCAAGGGCGCCGGCTCATACAGCGGGCGCTGGGGCGCGGAGCCGAGGCGCGGCGGCATTTCGCGACGTGGAGGTCCGGACAGGGACGACGAGTCCGGCGCGCGCGACGTCTCGGGGAGCGGCGCCGGTGCCGTGCGCGAGTCGAGCGCCGACACGAGCGCCGCAGCGTTGGCGAATCGCCGTGCGGGGTCCTTCTCCAGCAGCTTCATCACCGAGCGAGCGAGATCCGGCGGAACGTCCGTGCGCCGCTGCTCCACCGGAATCGGGCGCTCCGAGATGTGCTTCACCAGCATGGCCGGCGTGCTCCCCGCCGAGAAGGGAGGCTCGCCCGTGAGCATCTGATAGCCCAGGATCCCCAGCGAGTACAGATCGCTCCGCCCATCGATCTCGCGGTCGCCCGCTGCCTGCTCAGGCGACATGTACGCTGGCGTGCCGATGGCCATTCCCGTGGCGGTCAGGCGGCTGTCGCCACTGCCGTCCATCGCGCGCGCGATTCCGAAGTCCGTGACCATCGGACGGCCGGTGATGGCATCCAGCAGGATGTTGTCCGGCTTGATATCCCGGTGCACCACCCCCTGCGCATGCGCATAGGCGAGCGCCTCTGCCACCTCGCGCATCACCTTGCGCGTCTCCTCCACGGTCAGGACGCCGCGTTCGTGCAGACGCTTCGCGAGGTTGTCCCCGCTGATGTACGCCATCACGAAGAAGACGAGTGATTCCTGCTCGTCAACGGTGTAGATCGGAACGATGTTCGGATGCGAGAGCTGCGCGGCAGTCTCGGCCTCGCGCAGGAAGCGCGACTTGATGTCCGAGCGGAAGGCCAGCTCGGGGGGCAGCAGCTTGATCGCGACCTGCCGCTTCAGGCGCCGGTCCTTTGCCAGATACACGATTCCCATTCCACCGCGACCGATTTCACAGTCGAGTTCATAATGGGCGGCAAGCGCGCGCTCCACATGGGTGCGCAACTCGTCGTCCGCGGCGGTGGCGAGCGGGTCTTGGGGAGTCAATCGGAGAAGAGGCAGGGTGAAGACGGACGGGGACATTGTAGCACGTCAGCACGACAGGGGAAAGGATGTCCGCCATGGCGGCAGTGACACTACGTCACCATGACGGGAATTTGTGTCAGGCTCTGCCGCGTTGTCGGAGGCAAATGGAATGGAGTGTGCGCTTTCCCTCTCGATCGAGCCGCGCCCTCCTCTCGTTCCGAGCCCGCGCGAGCCGCACTTCTCTCGAGAAAGGTTTTCGACATGGCCGAGCGCCAGACACTTCCTGTGCTCCCGCTGCGGGGAACAGTCATCTTCCCGGGGCTCACCGCTCCGATTGCCGCCGGCAGGCCCGGCACCCTCCGCGCCATCGAGGCCGCGCTGAAGGGCGACCGGCTCGTGTTTGCGGTGGCCCAGCGCGACAACACGGACGAACCGACCCCCGACATTCTCTACTCGATGGGGGTCATCGCACGGATCGGCCAGGTGCAGCGCGGCCTGGGCGGCGTGCAGTTGCTGCTGCAGGGCGAACAGCGAGCAACGGCACTGCAGTACGCCACCAATCCCGCGGACAATTATCTGAGTGCCGTGGTGACGCCGGTGGAGGAGATGAAGCCGCTCGACGAGAACGATCCGGCCTTCGTCGCCCTGTACAAGGAAATCCGCGAGCGCGCTGGAGAACTGGGCGAGCGGCGCGGCCTGCCCGAGGAGGTCGTGCATCAGGTGCTCGACGCGGTCACCGATGCGGGACGCTTCAGCGATCTCGTCGCTGGCTACATCGAGCTTCCCGTACCCGAGCGACAGGGGCTGCTGGAGAATCTCTCGGTGGAGGATCGCCTGCGTCGCGTGCTCGTGCATGTGCAGCGGCAGATCGGCATGATCGAGATGCAGGACGAGATCAAGTCGCAGGTGCAGGAGGAGCTGGGCGAGCGTCAGCGCGAGATGTACCTGCGCGAGCAGATGAAGGCGATCCAGAAGGAGTTGGGCGATGACGATCAGAGCAAGGAGATCGCCGAGTTGCGGGAGAAGCTCGCGAAGCTCGATCTCACCCCGACCGGGCGCACGGAGGTGGAGCGCGAGCTCGGCCGCCTTGAGCGCGCGGGGCGCGAGTCGATGGAAGCCCAGGTGATCCGCACGTATCTCGAGTGGATTGCGGAGCTGCCGTGGAACGAGCGCAGCGACGACAATCTGGATCTCAAGCGGGCGGAGGAAGTCCTGGACGAAGACCACTATGGCCTGCCCGACGTGAAGGACCGCGTGCTGGAGTTCCTGGCGGTGCGCCAGTTGCGCGCCGCGGAGCTGGCCGCCGAGGTGGAGCAGACCGGGGAGATTCCGGTGGGACAGTTCAAGGCGCACAAGGACGATGCGACACCCGCGCTGAACATCGGCGAGGATGATGAGCGTCCCGTCACCGACCAGAAGGAGGCGAAGGCCCGCGCGATGGCGAAGGGCCCCATTCTGCTCTTCTCCGGGCCGCCGGGTGTCGGCAAGACTTCCATTGCCAAGTCCATCGCACGCGCGCTCGGGCGCGAGTACGTCCGCGTCGCCCTGGGCGGCGTGCGTGATGAAGCCGACATTCGCGGGCACCGTCGCACGTACGTGGGCGCCATGCCGGGCCGCATCATTCAGGGGCTGAAGCAGGCAAAGACGCGGAATCCGGTGTTCCTGATGGACGAAGTGGACAAGCTGGGTCAGTCGTTCCAGGGAGACCCCGCGAGCGCGCTGCTGGAGGTGCTGGACCCCGCCCAGAACGACACCTTCACCGATCACTATCTCGGCATTCCCTTCGATCTGAGTGAGGTGCTGTTCATCGCGACGGCCAACTTCATCCAGAACATTCCCGGTCCGCTGCTGGACCGCATGGAAGTGGTGGAGTTCGCCGGCTAC
>JBBSVF010000345.1:0-3243 GCA_038233745.1 Gemmatimonadales bacterium | reverse complement strand
GCCTGCGAGCTGATACACATCGGCATGACAGTGCTCGCCTTCGGTGGGACGCTGGACTACTTCATTCAGTCTGCCTTCACCTATCCATCGCTCTCCGACGCGTACAAGTATGCGGCGTACGACGGACTGCAGCGGCTGCAGCGACGGATGGCGCGCATGCCGGGCCTGCCGTCCATCGAGATGCGGGCCGTGACGACCTGACGGTGCCCTCCCGCTTCGGCGCCGCCGATCGCGCGCCCTTTGCCTTTCTGGGGGGCCGTCTCTGGCTGGACTTCATCAACACCGACGCCGCATCGTCCGCCGGAGACGGCCTCGCCTCCTTCGACGATCTGGTGCGCTGGTTCCAGCAGGCCGGGCTGCTGGACGCAGAGCGTGCAGCCACCATGCGACGTCGCGCGCTGCAGCAGCCCGCTGGTGCGCAGGCGGTGCTCGCCGATGCGCGACGTGTGCGGGCCATGTTACGAACGCTGGCCGAGCGGGGCCCCGCGTCGGACGTGATCCGCGATGAGGCCCTCGCCGAGATCAATCGTGTGCTGGGGCGGAGTGCCGGTACAAGACGCGTGGAACGGCGTGACGACGGGCGGTTCGTGCGCGCCTTCGTGCCCGTGGGCGATGCCTTTGCGGGCATGCTCATTCCCATCGTGGAGAGCGCCGCCGATGCCCTGATCCGTGACGAGCTCGCGCGTGTGCACCGTTGCGCGGATCCGCGGTGCCGGCGCGTGTTTCAGGACGAGACGCGGAATGGCACGCGGCGGTGGTGCGACATGAGCCTGTGCGGCAATCGCGCGAAGGCTGCGCGACATCGTGCCCGTGCTGGTGAAGTGGGGGCCTGACTCGCGAGAGGGGCTCGCTTTTCTCCTGAGCTGCCTTCGGCGGTCGTCGCGCGTTGTGTGAGAGAGTCCCTCTCCTCTTTCGCCGGAACCAACATATGTCATCGAAACTCGCGCTTCGCCGCTCGGCGATACGACTGCTTGTGCTCTCTGCCGCACGCCAACCACTCGCCGCGCAAACGCTCGCTCCGAGAGCCGTTACGCTGTCTCAGGCGCTTACCAATGGTAATGTGGTGTCAGAAACGAATACCATTTCCTCCGAGCGCCGTCAGCAGCACGCCGTCGTCGGAGGCATGATTGGCGCGGCGGCTGGAGGCATCTTTGGATTCTACGCGCACCAGAAAGACAGGACGGGCGAAGGTCTCATCGCTCCGGTGATGATCGGTGCTGGAGCGCTGGCTGGCGCGCTGGCCGGCACGGTGGTCGGGCTGCTGTGGCCAGCGGGGTAGACGCGGACGGAACGCGGGAGACGAGCGCGGGGGAATTCTCGGTCAGCGGTTCGGGGTTCCCTCGACTCGCAGTCCGCCCAGCTCGATGCCATCACCTGACACGCCGATTCCGCAGTCACCGTCGCCCGCTCAGCCCGCGTGACCGCCGCAGCTGCCCGGGCCGCTCTGCGCCCCGTGGAGCCCGCCGGGCCTGCCGCCACGCGGGGGCGACCGTACGCGATCGTGCGGTGTTCCCGGCCTTCCCAAGCATGGTGAAACCTTCCGCAATATCGGTGCGCGCCGAATGAGGGTTTCACTTGGGGACGTTGGGTTACCCGAGGTGCCCGGATGCTCTCTCCGCCTCAATTGACTCTGAAACACGTCCGCTGCTGGCGGTGCCACGATGTCTCCAAATATTGGAGCCGGTTCAGGAACTGCTTCTCGGTTCCCTCAGTGTAACGGTAGAAGCGAGCGCGGGGCCTAGTATCGGAGAAAGCGTGGCTTTGACTGTCGGCAGACACCGTGGCTGGCATCGAATGCCGACGCTCTGTTCAGGCGCTCGCGGCGCATACACAAACCACGGAGATAAAATGGTGAATCGAAAGCAACTCGCAGCGATCGCGCTCGCGGTGTTCAGCCTTGTCGGCGCGATGGCAGCATCGGCCGAGACGGCGCACGCCGGCAAGGCACTGAGCTGTCTTAACCAGGCCTGCAACCTCAGCAGCACCTGCGAGACCTATGACAAGGCATTGTGTAAGTCGGCGCGCCGGAGCACCTTGGCTACTGCATCAGCACGCCCTGTAACGTGGAGTAGCACTCACTTTCACGAGGCCGTCTCGGCGGATTCCATCCTGGGTCGAATGACCGGCATGCCAGAGATGCAGGCGTGGCTCAGCGGCCGCCGCCAGTCGCCTCGTACGTAACCCAGCGCCAGGAGAGTGACTATGCGGTGGAGCTTCCTGCGTGTCGCGGGCTTCGGCATATGTGTCAACGTTCAATAGAAATGTCCCCATTCTTAGTTCAATAGAAATGTCCCCTTTCTGTTGCCGTTGGGGTTGGTGATTCTGTTGCTGTCATGGGACCGACTGCGCCATTCGGGCTTCACGCCGTGCCACGAGCGCCAGGATCCTCGGCCGGTCCTCGCGCGCCCACTTTTCCCGCACGGCCACTTGCTTGGCACTGAGTGGCTTGCCGGAGCGCGTGTAGCCGGCCGGGACCACGCGCTCCGCCGGCGTGGAGACTGGCGCAGCCGGTGCGGCGAATCGGCGACCGCGATTCTGGCTCACCGTGGCTGGTGTCCACTCGAGGATCTGTTCCTTGCCCTGAGGAGACCGCGCGACCACGAAGACCGTGCCGTCTTCGCTCTCGCGCAGGAGCACGCGTCCCTTCGGACCCGTGCATCGCTTCGCCCGGTTCGTCGCGAGAATCTGATACGCCCGGTTGTTGTAGCGCACCACCCAGTCGTTGCCCACCACCCGCTGTTCCTCAAGACAGAAGACCTGCTGCAGGTCGAGCCGCGGATTCACCCGCGTGTGATAATCGGCTGGCTGCTCTGGGGCGACGGCGAAGCGCGCATTGTGCTCCGGGAAATAGTCCGTCGCCAGATAGTGGTTGGCCGCCTCGTACTCCGCGATCCCCCGGCGCCGCATCTTCTTGATCAGGCGGTCCTGGTTGGTCCCGTGATGCCGCTCGATCCGGCCTTTCGCCTGCGGCGTCTTCGCCACGATCACCTCGATCTTGAGCTTCTCGCACATGCGACCGAACTGCGTCACCGGTTTGATGCCCGCCGCCAGCTCGTTGACCGTGCCGCCGCGTACGAACACACTCTTCGCATCCACGTAGAGCGCCTTGGGGACGCCGTACTGCTCGATCCAGCACCGCAGCACGTGCGCCGCATCCCAGGTCGTCTCCTCCTTGTTGAAGCGACCCAGCGATCGTCCCGTGGCATCGTCGATGATCGAGATCAAACACCCCGCCGGGCCACG
>JBBSVF010000344.1:0-3248 GCA_038233745.1 Gemmatimonadales bacterium | reverse complement strand
GAAGCGCGGCGACGCTCGCTCTCGGCGCGGCCTGCGGCCCCTCCACCGCGCCAGGCGGCGGCAACCAGAACCGGACGGCTCCCGTGACAGCGATCACGTCGCTTCCGCGGCCGATGACGGCCAGCGAGATCAAGGTGTCCAGCGCTGCAAACGATTTTTCCTTCGCGCTCTTCCGCGCCATCATCGCATCGCAGCGCGACAGCAACGTCTTCGCATCGCCGCTCAGCGCATCGATGGCGCTCGGCATGACGATGAACGGCGCGGCCGGTGCGACCTACGATCAGATGCGGCAGGCGCTCGCATTCGGTGGCGCGTCGGAGACGGAGATCAATGACGGCTACAAGAGCCTGATCGCCCTGCTGCGCGGGCTCGACGCAAGCGTCGACTTCCGCATCGCGAACTCCATCTGGTATCGCGCCGCCTTCCCGTTCAACCAGAGCTTCATCGATGCCAGCAGGAACACCTTCGACGCCGAGGTGCGCGGGCTGAACTTCGCCGACCCGGCATCGGTGGGCACGATCAACAGCTGGGTGAGCACGGCGACGAAGGGAAAGATCACGAGCATCCTGGACAGGATCGAAGCCGACCAGGTGATGTTCCTGCTCAACGCCATCTATTTCAAGGGGAGCTGGCGCGACAGGTTCGATGCGACGAAGACACGTGACGAGAGCTTCCGCGCCATCGGCCGTGCGCAGACCGTGCGGATGATGCATCGTTCGGCCATGATGTCGTACGCATCGACTGCCGACTACGAGGTCGTGGACCTCCCGTACGGCAACAGCGCGTTCACGATGTCGGTCGTGCTGCCGCGCGAGGGGAAGAGCGTCGAGAGCGTTGCGGCGTCACTCCAGGGGAGCAGCTGGACGACGCTGATGGGCCAGCTTCGTCCTGCCCTCTCCGATCTCGCACTGCCGCGCTTCACGCTGGAGTGGCAGCGTACCCTCAACGACGACCTCAAGTCACTCGGCATGCGCGACGCGTTCGCGGAGGGCGGTGCGGACTTCACTCGGCTCTCGCCCCGGGGTCGCGAGCTCTACATACAATTCGTGAAGCAGAAGACGTTCGTGGACGTGAACGAAGAGGGCACCGAGGCGGCGGCGGTGACCAGCGTAGGTGTCAGCGTGACCTCGGCGCCGCAGACCGTGATCGTGCGCGTGGATCGACCGTTCGTCGTCGTGATCCGCGAGCGCTTCTCGGGGACCGTGCTGTTCATGGGGAAGATCGTCCGCATACCATGATCGCGTGACGGGCGCCTCGAAGATAAGCTGGTGCAGCGTGTCTATCGGCGGCTCGACATGAGGTAGTGCCCCGCTGGGGCGGCATACTTGTGCGGATCTACGCGTATCCGGTCCGCGTGGCGGACCAGAACGCCCCCAGCTCTGCTGCGAGGGCGTCAAACAGGAGCGAGCGAAGCGAGCAATCAATACCGCAGTCGACTGCAGCAGCGCACATTATGGCTCAGCGACGTAGCTGCCAGACCTGCGGATTCCGGTGCCCGTGAGTTACCGCGATGACCGAGACGCTCCGGGGCAATATGACGAAGTAAATCACATACGGAAAGCGATGGACGAGTGCCATTCGGATATCATCGAGCATAACGGGAAACTGCTCTGGATGCGCCTCGATGGCTGTGTACGTGCGACTGACCTCATCAGCGAATGCGTCACCGAGTCCACGTCGACGCGCGTCGTACCATCGAAACGCCAATGCGACATCAGCCTTGGCAGCTCGCCGAACGAACAAGCGCGGCATCATCCGCCGCGCGTCTTCAACTCCTGAATGGTCTGCCGCCACGGTTCGCCAGGATCCCCATCGGTCGCGACCTCAGCGCGCCGGGCTCGGAGCAACTCTGAGTCGGCGGGGGACGGCCCGATGACGGAGGGATCAAGACTCTCCCACAGCTGCTCCACGAGTTCGATGCGCTGGTCGGGCGTCAAGTGGCTGAAGTCGATGAGTGGCGTGGCCATAGTGAAGTATCGGCGGTGTGACTGTCCCGATCAAGATCTGTATTGAGCCAGAACGGCGGATTCGGTATCTCCGACCCGGTCTTCCCACCTGCTGGCCACGAATGAGGGTCGCCCCGATGCCGGAGCCCGCACCGACATGGCCGGAAACCAACGTCCCCCGGTGCGCGTAGTGTGCAAACCGAATGGCCGATCCCGCTGTCCAAGCTGGAACCGGCCGCTCGACGGACGGCACGCTCCACGGCTTGCACACGAACGCGACTTCCATGCTCAGCTCATCACATCTCACCCGGTCCGCTGCGCGACGCGCGATCATCGTCGTCGGCGTGCTCCTCGCGGGCGATGGCCTCGCCGCCGGTGCCCAGACCACAGCGCCGCCGACACCGACAGCCGTGCTGGCCTCACAGAACGATCCTCGTCCCGCCGTGCGAGCGGTGCTCCGCGCCGGTGCGATCTCGCTTGACGGCCGGCTGGACGAGCGCGCATGGAGTGCCGCGCAGGTTATCTCGGACCTGCACCAGCAGCAGCCGGACGAGGGAAAGCCGCCCACTGAGCGAACCGAAATCCGCATTCTCTACGATGCGAACGCCATCTACGTGGGCGCGCGGATGTTCGACTCGCAGGGTCCCGCTGGTGTGCGCACGCTGCTCGTCCGGCGTGACCAGCTCCTGAACGACAATGCGTCGGACAAGATCGCGATCGTGCTCGACCCATATCACGACCGACAGACGCGCGTGTGGTTCGAGCTCAACCCCCTCGGCGTGAAGGGCGATCACCTCAATGGTGACGCCTCGTACGATCCGGTGTGGGAAGGCGCGTCGCAGAGCGATTCGCTGGGCTGGAGCGCGGAGTTCCGCATTCCTCTCTCGCAACTTCGGTTCGCGCGTGACTCGGTGCAGACGTGGGGCCTTCAGGTATTGCGCACGATCGCGCGACGAAATGAAGAGGACATGTGGGCGTTCTGGCGGAACAACGAACCGGGCGGGCCGGGCTACTTCGGCACCATGACGGATCTCGCGCTCGCCTCGCAGCCTCGCCAGCTCGAACTCCTGCCGTACGTCGTGCAGAAGAGCACCTACGCGCTGCCTGCCGCGGGCGATCCCTTTCACAGCACGCAGCAGCGGAGCACTCGAGTGGGTGGCGACGTGCGCTACAATCTCAGCTCCAACTTCACCCTCGACGCAACCGTCAATCCGGACTTCGGACAAGTGGAAGTGGACCCGGCCGTCGTGAATCTCTCGGCGTTCGAGACGACGTTCCAGGAGAAGCGGCCATTCTTCGTCG
>JBBSVF010000343.1:0-3251 GCA_038233745.1 Gemmatimonadales bacterium | reverse complement strand
GTCACCGAACGATGGGACGAGCTCGTGCAGGCCATTCGGGGCAGTGGGCGCAGCGTGTCCGCCACGGCGCTCGCGAATGCGGAGCCATGCGCCATCACCGCGGCAGGCGAGCTCACGATTGCCCTCGAGGAGTCCAATCCGATCTACGAGCAGGCGCTCGAGAAGGAAAACAGCGAGATCGCCCGGATATTGCGAGAGTGGTTTCCTTCGATCGAGCGCGTGTCCATTCGCGCGAGCACGGCGACCGCGGCGCCACAGCGCCTCACCGATGAGATGGCGCGGTCGGAGCGCCTGGCCTCCATCCGCCGGCGCGACCCCGTGCTCGACCGGGCTGTGGACCTGCTGGATCTCGACCTGGCGGACTGACCGGGTCGCACCGACCTCACACGTGGGATGTGAACGATGGACTTCATGAAGATGATGCAGCAGGCGCAGCAGATGCAGGGACGGATGCAGGAGCTGCAGGCCGGGCTCGAGCGCGAGGTGGTGAGTGCGGCATCCGGTGGGGGCATGGTGCGCGTGGAAGCCGACGGCAAGGGCGCAATTCGTTCGGTGAAGATCGATGCGTCCGTGGTGAATCCGGCGGATGTGGAGATGCTCGAGGATCTGGTGCTCGTGGCCATCACCGAAGCTCAGAAGAAGGCGCAGGACGTCCAGGCCCGGGAGATGGGGAAGCTCACCGGCGGCCTCGATCTGCCCTTCAAGCTCCCTTTCTAGCCCGCACGATGTCCGCGATCGACGAGCTTACCGGAGAGCTGGCCAAGCTGCCGGGAATCGGTCGCAAGACCGCGCTCCGCCTCACCTATCATCTGCTGAAGCAGCCGTCTGCACAGAGCGCTCGGCTGGCCGACGCGCTGCGCACGCTGGCGGAGCGGATCCATCCGTGCACCCGGTGCTTCAATCTCACCGAAGACGAGCTGTGTCACATCTGCCGCGATCCGCGGCGTGACGCAGCTCTGGTGTGCGTGGTGGAAGAGGCCGCGGACATCGGTGCCATCGAGCGCGCTGGCGAATACCGCGGCCACTATCATGTGCTGGGGGGGCGGCTGTCGCCCCTGGACGGCGTCACGCCAGACGATCTTACCGTGGCGCAGCTCGTGGCCCGGGTAGAGCAGGACGGCGTGCGAGAGGTGATTCTCGCGACCAATCCCAGTCTGGAGGGCGAAGCCACCGCACTGTTCGTGCAGCGCCAGCTCGCGTCGCCGCCGCTCCTCGTCACTCGCATCGCCCGGGGCCTGCCCGTGGGCGGAGACCTTGAATATGCCGACGGCGTGACCATCGCCCAGGCGCTGTCTGCCCGGAGGGCAATGTGACCAGACTGTCCCGCGCGCAGATCACCGGAGTTGGATTTCTCGGTGGTGTCCTCTCCGGGCTGGTGCTCTGGAGCGCGCAGCTTCATCGGAGCCGCCGCGACCTGTTCAGCAAGTCACCGGTGCGCCGACTCGCTGCATTGGGCTATCTTGGCGGACACCAGGATTCTGAGACCGCGAGGCTGCTCGCCGACTATGTTCGGTGGGAGGCCAGGCCGGTGTTGCGTCGCCGCGGCGAGCGCATCCTGCGCCGATTGCACGAAACCCTCGATTAGAGCCGACGCGCATGCCAGTTGGAGCCGCGAGCTGGTCGTTCACGGAAGATGACTTCGGGGCCATCACCGAGTCGCTGAACCGGTTTCTCCGGGACAGCAGCGCGCGCTGCGCGCTGCTCGTGGATCGCAGCGGGCAACTCGTCGCCACCGTGGGTGAACAGCCCAAGTTCGATGCCACCGCCTTTGCCACGCTCACCGCCGCCGATTTCAGCGCGAACGATCAGCTGGCCAGGCTGATTGGTGAGACGGATTTCAACTCCCTCTTCCATCAGGGCGAAAAGGAGTCGATGTACCTCGCCGACGTCGCGCGCCGCGTGATTCTGGTGGTCCTGTTCGACAACCGCACGACACTGGGACTGGTGCGACTGAAAATAAAGCAGACCGTCGAAGAGCTCACACGGCTTTTCGAGCAGGTATTCGCGCGTCCCGCACGACCGGCCGGCGAGGGATTCCTCTCCGGCGCGGACGATGAAATCGACAAGCTCTTCCAGTAAAGGGATCCCGCCATGTCGATGATCAACTACGCCTCGCGCGAGATCAACTGCAAGATCGTGTATTACGGCTCCGGCCTGGGTGGCAAGACCAGTAACCTCGAGCACATCTACGGCAAGGTGCAGCCAGACACACGCGGCAAGCTCATCTCGCTCGCGACCGAGACCGAGCGCACACTCTTCTTCGATTTTCTCCCTGTGGATCTCGGCACCATCCGGGGCTTCAAGACACGGTTCCACCTCTACACCGTCCCTGGCCAGGTCTATTACAACGCCAGCCGAAAGCTCATTCTCAAGGGTGTGGACGGCATCGTCTTCGTGGCCGATTCGCAGGTGGAGCGCATGGAGGCGAATCAGGAGGCCATGCAGAACCTGTATGACAACATGGCCGAGTACGGGTACGATCTCACGAAGATGCCGTTCGTGATCCAGTACAACAAACGCGATCTCCCCAATGCCGCCCCTCTCTCCGAGCTGCAGGCGGCGCTCAACCCGGGGTGGGAGATCACCGAGCCCGCACGGCAGCGCGTCACGCCCGATCCCTTTCACGCGGGAGAAAATCTGGTGGAGCAGTTGCCCACCGACGAATGGATCGAGCGCGCGACCTACTTCGAAGCCGTTGCGGTCACCGGCGATGGCGTGTTCGAGACCCTGCGCGCCGTGAGCAAGCTGGTGCTCAAGTCGCTGGCATGACGGTCGCCCGCGCGTGAATCTTCCGAACGCCGTCACGGCGGGACGCATCGCGGTGACCCCGCTGATCGCGTGGCTCCCGCTGTCGCCCTCGCCGGGTCTGCGCCTGACGGCGTTCGCGCTGTTCGTCGTCGCCGCCGTCACGGATTACGTGGATGGCCAGCTCGCGCGCTCACGTCAGCAGGAGACCGATCTCGGGCGCCTCCTGGATCCGCTCGCGGACAAGCTGCTCCTCATTGCCACCACGGTGCCCGTGTACGTCCTCATGCGGCCCGGTGCAGCCGCAATTGACGGATGGGCCGGCAAGGCGCTCGAGAATGTGCTGCCCTTCCACACGCCCTGGGGCGACGTGGGGCTGCCGTGGTATGTGCTGTTGATCGTCCTGGGACGCGAGCTGTTCATGACCCTGTTTCGCCAGGTGGCCGCGCGGCGCGGCGTCATCATCGCCGCCATCGGACCGGCCAAGTGGAAGATGGGCTTCCAGT
>JBBSVF010000342.1:0-3251 GCA_038233745.1 Gemmatimonadales bacterium | reverse complement strand
TCCACCGTGATGTGGGTCGTCGACTATCACAAACTGCGCAGCTGGACGAAACCGGCTGTGGTGTACGGGCTCAACCCGATCATCGCCTTCGTGGGATCGGGCGTGATGGCGCGGTGTATCTACAGCATCATCAAGGTCACGTACCACGGGAAGCGCATTTCTCTGCAGGCCGCCGTCTACCAGGCACTGTTCGCCTCGTGGCTTGCGCCGATCAACGCGTCGCTCGCCTTTGCCGTGGCCTTTGTGGGGTTTTGGTATGGCATTCTCTATGTGCTTTACCGGCGCAACATCGTCCTGAAGGTCTGAGCCCGTCGTCGCCCCGGGGGTTCACCGGGGCCTGAGTCACCGCAGCGGCACTCGTGGATGGAACGCGAGTTGCCACCCTATCATCACAATGCATACTGATCTCCTGTTCCCGCGCATCCGCCAACTGGCGGGTGCTGCCGCCATCGCATTCGGCATCCTCGCCGGTGTGGCGACGCCTGACGCTGGCGCCCAGACCAAGCGTCGCACGCCGTCGAAGCGCACCACCAAGCGCAAGACGCCCGCGAAACCCGTCGTGCGCCGGGCCCCGCGTCCTTCACCATTCGCCTGGACGTCCCCTGTCGGCAAGGCCGATCTCCAGGGCGACGTCGGGTCCATGCTCGCCAACCGGACTCGTGGCGGCAAGTGGGGCGTGATGATCGTGTCGCTCACGCGCGGTGATACGCTCTTCGCGCAGAATGCCGGCGACATGATGGCGCCCGCCTCCACGATGAAGCTGTTCTCCACCGGTGTGGCGCTGGATCGCTACGGCCCGGAGCATACCTTTTCCACCGACGTGCTGCGCGACGGCACGCTGGGCGCCGATGGGACGCTCACCGGCAATCTCTACCTCCGCGCCGACGGCGATCCCTCGCTGTCGCAGCGCTTCTGGCGCGACCCCGACCTGCCCATGACCACCCTGGCGAAGTCGGTGGCCGCCGCGGGCATCCGCAACGTTACCGGCGACGTGATCTACGACGCCTCCGCCTTCGACGACCAGAAGATCCCTGACGGCTGGAAGACCACCTACCTCGGCGCTGCCTACGCCGCCAAGGTCTCCGCGCTCTCCATCAACGAGAACGTCATGTGGGTGGCGGTCGCGCCCGGCGATGGTGGCGCGAAGGTGACGCTGGAGCCAGCCACCACCTCCATTCCCATTCGCAGCAAGGTCCGGCAGGTGGGTGGCAGCGGGGGTCACATCGTCGCACACCGCGCCAGCGACGGCGCCATGGAAGTGAGTGGTACCATCGGCTCCAACAGCAGAACCCTTCGCTACTCGCTCGTGATGGATGATCCCGCCCAATACACGGGCGGTGCGCTCCATTCCGCGCTGCTCGCCAATGGCGTGACCGTGGCCGGCCAGCTTCGCGCAGCGAAGGCTCCCGCTACCGCAATCACCGTTGCGTCATTCCACTCGCCGCCTCTCTCGGAGATCGTGTCCGAGATGAATCGCGAGAGCATCAACATCGTGGCCGAGCTGCTCTTTCGCGACGCCGCCCGCGCCTCGGCGCCCAACGGCATGAGCTCCGCCACTGCGGGGCTCGCCAATCTGCGCGACTTTCTGTCGAAAAAGGTGGGGGCAGATCCCCGCGCGATCCAGGTGAGCGACGGCTCGGGGCTCTCCACCCTGGACTCACTTACCGCGCGGTCGATGATCCAGCTCCTCAGCTACGCGCACAAGGGTCCATGGTCATCGGCATTCCACGGATCGCTCCCGGTGGCCGGTGAGTCTGAGCTGTTGCGGAAGCGCATGCGAGGCACGCCCGCTGAGGGAAATCTGCACGCCAAGACCGGCACGACGAACACGGTGGTGGGCCTCGGAGGATTCGTGACCGCGAAGGACGGCGAAGTCGTCGCCTTCTCCCTCATCTACAACGGCAACGACCGGTCGAATGCGCGCGCGACCATGGACGCCATCGGCGCGACACTCGCGAACTTCGTCCGCGACTGATCCGACGTCGCATTCCCAGCGCTACGGCACGCGCGGGGTAAACGCCGCGAAGATGTCCCACAGCACCTGTTTCCGTTCGGCGGTGAGGAAGGTGGCGTCGATCGCCCCCGCCGCCAGGTGCTGCAGCTGCACCTGCGTCATTCCCTGCGACGCGAGATAGCGGTACTCGCCCACGAGACTGGTACCGAACATCGACGGGTCGTCCGAGTTCACGGTGCAGAAGAGTCCCGCGTCGAGCATCGCGAAGATCGGATGCCGATCGCCCGCCGCCACGACGCCTGTGCGGTAATTGCTCACCGGACATACTTCCATCGGTATGCGACGCGAGCGCAGCAGCTCCACAGTGGCCGCATCCTCCAGCGCGCGAATGCCGTGCCCGATCCGCTCCGCGCCCAGCAACAGCACGGCGTCGCGCACATGATCCGCACCTGCTCCTTCGCCGCCGTGTGCCACCACGTGCAGCCCGGCGTCACGTGCGCGCGCGAAGGTCTCGGTGAAGAGTGAGGGCGGGTAACCGGCCTCGATTCCGCCGAGCCCGAGTCCGACGAACAATCCGTCGCGCTGGCCGGCAAGAGTGAAGTCCAGCACGTCGCGCTGCGAATCCGGGAAGTTGCGTGCGATGTCGGGAATGAATCGCACCTCCACGCCGTACCGCTCACGTCCCTCCGCGCACGCGTCCGCGAGAGCGGCAATCAGTTCCTGAGTGGGAATGCGCCCCACAAAGAGCGACGCGCTCAGGAACGCTTCCGTGTAGAGCACCTGCTGCGCCGCCTGCGTGCGATGGAAGTCCACAGTCATGGCGGCAAAGTCCGCTGCGGTGCGCATGCACCGGCTGCAGGCGATGAACACATCGATGAAGTGCGCGAAGTCGCGGAAGGAGTAGAACGACTTCCACTCCTCGAGTGAGCGCGCGGGCAGCGATACACCGTTGCGCTCGGCCATCGCCCAGATGGCCTCCGGCGTCTGGGCGCCCTCCAGATGCACATGGATCTCCACCTTCGGCATCGCCGAGAGGAGGTCCTGTGCACCTGGTGTGTGGTTCATCGACCGCGACCGCCGATCAGCTCTCGATCAGCTCCATTCCGCGCTCGCGAAGTTCGGCGATGTACGCCGCAGCGGGCATGCATTCATCCGGGGTCCAGACGCCGGGAGGCGTCACCTGGCCACTCGCCTGCATCTGTCCGGTGATCGACAGGGAGTAGCCCGTGGTGCGCATCATCGCACTGATGCCATGCTCTTCATCGTAGCGATCGATCAGATCGAACTGACGCGTGAG
>JBBSVF010000341.1:0-3289 GCA_038233745.1 Gemmatimonadales bacterium | reverse complement strand
CTAGGTGTGGATGCGCAGGTGCAGACGACAGACGACGGCATCATGTTGCGACTTCCCGACATGGGCGCGGAACCTCCTGAGGACATCTTCCACACGCTGTTGCCGGAGGTCGCCGAACAACTGGTGCTGGAGGAGGTGGGTGCGTCGTCGCTGTTCGGGGCGCGCTTCCGGATGAATGCGGCGCGCGCGCTGCTGCTTCCCCGCGGGAATCCCCGCAAGCGCATGCCGCTCTGGCTGCAGCGGCTCAAGGCGCTGGACCTGCTGCAGGCGGTGCAGGAGTATCCGTCATTTCCCATCGTCGTCGAGACCTATCGCGACGTGCTGCAGGATGCCTTCGACATGCCCGCATTGCGGGACGTGCTGCAGCGGCTCGCGAGTGGTGCGATCACGGTGCACACGGTGGAAACGCAGGTGCCGTCGCCCTTCGCGGCCTCGCTGCAGTTCGGATTCGTGATCGACTGGATGTACGGTGATGACACCCCGCGCGCCGAGCAGCGGGCGGCGCTCCTGTCGCTCGATCGGGCGTTGCTGGATGAGCTCATGGGGGGCGAGGGCGCGGACGACGCGACACTCGCGGTGCTGGACGAGCTCCTGGCGCGCCGTCGGGGGACCGCACCGGGACGACAGGCGCGCGATGCCGACGAGCTCGCGCTGCTCGTGGATCGCGCGGGCGATCTCACACGCGCGGAACTCGAGGCGCGTGTGGCACCGGCAACCGAATGGCGACGTGGCGATCCGCTCACCGATCTGATGGCCAGTGGACGGTTGCTCGGCGTGACGCTGCCGACGTCGACGGGGGAGGAGGCACGATGGATCATCGTGGATGCGTATGCGCGCTACTGCGCGGCGTTCGGCGATCGGTACCTGGAGCGTGTGCGCGTGGGGAATGGCGACGAACTCCGCGATGCCGACGACGTGGTGCCGGCCGCGCTGCGCGACGTCACACGCTCAGCGCGCGCGGCCCAGCGGGAGGTGGTGGCGCGCTGGATCGCGCAGCGCGGGCCGGTGTCGGTGGAAGATGTACGTGCACGATATGCATTCGAGGCGCGGTGGGTCGAACGTCGCCTGGAGGATTGGGAGCGACGGCGCGTGCTCGTGCGGGGCAGCTTCGGGGGCGATCGCTCGATCACGCGCTGGGTGTCGCGTCGATTGCTGGAGCAGGCGCGTCGTCGCGAACTCGCGCAGGCGCGTCGACAGATCCAGGCTGTGCCCATCGAGCAGTTCGCTGCATTTCTGCAGCGATGGCAACACCTGGCGCCAGGAACGCAGCGCACCGGGGGCGACGCGGCCGCCGCGGCGCTGCGACAGATGTATGGTCTGGCGCGGCCAGCGGAGGCGTGGGAGCGCGACTATCTGCCGGCGCGTATCGCCGACTATGGCGACGAATCGCTCGCGCGGCTCGCGGCGAGCGGAGCGGTGGTGTGGGCCGCGGAGCCGCGCGATCTGCGGCGCGGTGGCGATCCGCTGGCGATCGGGCGGGTTCGCTTCGTGGAGCGCGGCACGGGCGCACTGTGGATCGGCGACGCCGTGAGCGACGACTTGCTTGGCGCGAACGCACGCGCAGTGAGGGATGCGCTGCGCGAGCAGGGCGCGTCGTTCACGGACGATCTCTCGATCGCTGCGGCGCTCGGTCCGCAGGCCACGCGCGACGCGTTGCGCGAACTCGTGGCGGCGGGGCTCGTGACGAACGACACCATGGAAGCGCTGCGCGACGTGCTGCGATGGAAGTCATCGCTGCCACCGAAGCGGGGCGAGGAGCCCGATCCAACGCGGTGGCTGCCCGCGGATTTCACGCCGAGCGTCGGCCGCCCGGTGGTGCAGCGCCGGCCCAACCTGCGACGGTTGCCCAAGTGGCGGCGGCCTGAGCACGAGGACGCTTCAGGATGGGGAGGGCGGTGGTCGCTCGTTCACCGTCCGGGCACCCTGGGTCCGCCGCGCGACGAGCAGGAGCGGGCGGAGCTCATCGCTCGGCAGTGGCTGGCGCGCTCCGGGATCGTGTCACGTGACTGGTGGCGTCGCGAGCGGCCGCCGGTGCCCTGGCGGAGCATCTATCACGAGCTCAAGCGGCTGGAGTTCAGGGGTGAGGTGCAGCGCGGGTATTTCGTGGCCGGCTTGGCGGGAGCGCAGTTCGCACTGCCGGAGGCTGTTGAGTTGTTGCGCGACGCGGGCGACAGTGCGGTGGGGGCGAGTGTTGTGATGCTGACCAGCGATCCCGCGAATCCGTATGCGTTGCCGCTGGCGGCCGGTATGGAGGCCGATCCGTTGGCGCGCCCGCGGGGTGCCGGCGCGCTGCTGGTGACGCGAGCCGGGCGGGTGCTGATTGCCGTGGAAGGTCGCGGTACGCGGATTCGCGTGCGGAGCGATGCCTCTGATGGCGAGGTCGGGGAGGCCGCGGAGGCGCTGGGGAGGTATCTGGTGCGGAGGAAGGCGCGCGGAAGGCCACGGGATCTGATGGTCGAGACGATCGATGGAGTGCGGGCCGCCGGGTCGCGGTGGGAGGGCGTGTTTCGGGAGGCCGGGTACCGGAGCATGGGCGCTGGGCTGCGGTTTTCCGCTGCGTAGAGTTTGGTGCGCCGGGCTCGTGGAGCGTTCGGAGCGGATTTACCGGGATTGAACGGAAACAGCCTGATATAGGGCGAGATTCGTCCGCCCGTTCAATCAATAGATAAATATGGATTGTATTTGAAAGGTTGCAGGGCGAGTGTGGTTGATCAGGCAGTTTCCGAAGCATCCGTCAGATCCGTTACGAACGCTCTTCGCCTCTCGTGCGCCGATCCCGACATCGCGTCGTTCTGCAACAATCTGGAACAACCCTGGGTGACATGACAACGCATTACTATCTCACGTCGATCGAATGGACCGGCAACACCGGCTCCGGCACTTCGGCGTACTCGTCCTACGAGCGCCATTACACCATCGACAGGCCCGGAACAGACAAGCCGCGCATCGTCGGATCGTCGGATCCTGCTTTCCGTGGCGACCCTGCGCGATGGAATCCGGAAGAACTGCTGGTCGCGTCAATCTCCGCCTGTCACCAGCTCTGGTACCTGAACCTGTGCGCTGCGGCCGGTGTCGTGGTGACAGCATACACCGACCGCGCCGAGGGAACGATGGTCGAAACCGCGGAAGGTGGGGGACAATTCAGTGCGGTAGTCCTGCACCCGGTAGTCACGATCGCCGCCGGCAGCGATGCGGAACGTGCACTGTCGATGCACGCCGAGGCGCATCGCCGCTGCTTCATCGCGAACTCGGTGAACTTCCCGGTGACGCACGTGCCGATGGTCATCCG
>JBBSVF010000340.1:0-3291 GCA_038233745.1 Gemmatimonadales bacterium | reverse complement strand
ATTCGCGATCGAGCGCCGCGAAGCTCTCGTCATGCCACTTCCGGCAGTATGGACACTGGAAGTCGCTGATCTCCACGAGCCACACCGTGGCCTTGTCGGATCCGCGGATGCGGCCGGCGTCGGCGCGAGTGCTCACGGAGTCCGAGAGCGGCCCGTTCGAGACCGAGCTGGCGGGCGAGGCCACATCGCCGCTGGCACTGGCCGCGCGGCCGGCGGTGGAATCGGTCCGCGCGCAGCCGGCCAGTGAGGCGGCGACGAGCAGCGTGGCCACTGCGGGAGCCATGCGGGGGAGAGACATGTTCGCGGGGAAGGAGGGTGACACTACAAGATAAGCCGACGGGTGGCGCGGAACAGGGCGGATGCATCCGCTGGCCTGTGCTGTGCGGTAACGGGGAGCGAATCCTGGCGGCCTCTGCTCACGTAGGGATGGTCCAGGCCGCAGCCGCGCTGGTTTCCGTGCCCTGCGGATGGCGGGAACGATCCCTTTCTTCTCACGATGCCCCTTCTCTCGGCTGGACGCGCCACGCTGTTCGCCATCGTCGCGTTGTTGCAGGGCGCAGTGCAGATTCCCGCACCCCGCGGCCTGCTGAACGACTTCGCCAGCGTGGTGTCTGCGGGCGACGCCGCGCGCATCGAGCAGGTTGCAGGGGACGTGCGTGCCCGCACCGGTGGCGAGATCGCCGTGGTGACCATGGCCGACATCCAGGGCCGGGAAGCCAGCGACGTCGCGCTGCGGATCGCACGGGAGTGGAAGGTGGGGGCCGCGGCGGCGATCGGGAATCGCACGCGAAATGCCGGCGTCGTGATCCTGGTGGTTCCCAAGGAGACGGCGAGTGACAACCGCGGTCAGTGCCGGATCGAGGTGGGGCAGGGCAGCGAGGGCTTCATCACCGATGCCACCTCCGGGGAGCTCTGTCGCGAGGCTGTACCGCATTTCCGGGTGGGCGACTACAGCGGCGGCATGCTGCTACTCACCCAGCGAGTGGCCGAGCGCTTTGCGGCGGAGTTCAATGTGTCGCTGGATAGCACGCTGGCCGCGCCGCAGGTGGTCCCGGACCGGCGGAGCAGCGCGCGGCGGGGGGGCATCAACCCCATCGTGCTGCTGCTCATCGTGTTCTTCATCCTCTCCTTGCTTGGGAAGGGGCGGCGTCGAGGGTGCATGCCATTGTTCATCCCATTCGGCGGTGGGTTCGGTGGTGGTGGCGGCGGATGGGGCGGCGGTGGGTTCGGTGGTGGTGGAGGTGGAGGGTTTGGTGGATTCGGAGGCGGAGGCGGGTTCAGTGGTGGCGGCGGCGGCTCCAACTGGTAGGCGACATGGCAACGATGACTCTTGATGACCTGGTAACGCAGCTCCGCGCCGCGTATGGCGAACGACTCGCGGCCGCCGTGCTGTACGGTTCTGCCGCCACCGGCGAGAATGTGGCGAAGCGGTCGGACTTCAACGTGCTGGTGCTCCTCGATCACGTCGACGACGGCGCGCTGGCGGCTGCCTCATCGGCAGCGCGCGCCTGGCAGGACGCCGGCAATCCGCCGCCCATGACGATGACAGTGGAGGAGTGGCAGCGGTCGGCGGACGTCTTTCCGATGGAATACGCCGATATCCTCGAGCGGCATCGCGTGCTGCACGGTGAGCCGCACTTTGGCGACACGGAGGTGGACCCGTCGAATCTCCGGCTGCAGCTCGAGCAGCAGGTGATGGGCAAGCTCCTGCAACTGCGGCAGGGTGCCCTGCTTGCCGGCACAGACGTGCCGCGCCAGCTGGAGCTGGTCTCGGCAAGTCTCAGCACCATCCTGGTGCTGTTTCGGGCGGTGATGCGCCTGCGGGGCGAGCGACCTGGCGCGGACGCGGCGTCGGTGATCGGTCGGGTCGCTGCGCTCACCGGCATCGACGGCGCGCCCTTCCTGCGCGCGTCGGCGCATGTCCGCGACAACGCGAAGCTGACCGCCACGTCCGGCGCGGGTCTACTGTCATCGTATCTCGGCGGCGTTCAGGCGCTGCACCGGTATCTGGACCGCTACGCCGATCCGGCGTAGCATGTACGTTGTTGGTTCACGCTCATTCCAAGGACACATTCTCATGAAGAGACGCTGGCTCGCGATGCTTCTTCCGCTCGCCCTCACGGCGTGCGGATACAACAACATCCAGACGTATGACGAGCAGGCCAACGCCGCGCAGGGCCAGATCGAGGTCCAGCTGCAGCGTCGGGCCGATCTCGTGCCGAGCCTCGTGGCGACGGTGAAGGGGCTCGCGAATCAGGAGCTCGCCGTCTTCTCCGAGGTGGCCAGGGCGCGCAGTGGCGTACTGGGCGCCGTGCAGAGCAAGGACGCCGAGCAGATGGCGAACGCCAATGCGCAGCTCAGCGGTGCGCTTGGCCGGCTGATCGCCGTGTCCGAGGCGTATCCGCAGCTCAAGAGCGATCAGGCCTTCCTGAAGCTGCAGGACGAACTCGCCGGCACCGAGAACCGCATTGCGGTGTCACGCCAGGACTACAACTCGGCGGTGCAGCAGTACAACGCGTACATCCGTCAGTTCCCCACCGTGCTCACCGCCAAGGTGACGGGGGCGAAGGACCGGAAGTACTTCACCGTGACAAACGGTACGTCGCGCGACGCTCCGACGGTGGACTTCGGACGTCCGGGCAGCGGCACGGCGCCAGCGCCTGCTCCGGCGACGCCGTAGGTCAGCGCGCAGGACAGAGACACGAAGGGGGACACCGAGTGCGGTGTCCCCCTCCGTGTTTCCGAATCACGGCGTCACGCGCTCTCTCGTGTGTCCGGACGGGGAAAGAGGCCGGGACCCCTGTTCACGTGCCAGCCGGTGACGTCCAGTTCGGCGAGCGCATCGAACCGCTGGTCGCCCACCGCGCCGGGCGCGCCGAGCTGCGTCCACAGTTCCGCGGCCTTGCCCGGCATGAAGGGCGCGAGGCACACTGCGTGGCGCGCAAGCTGCCGCATCAGCGACGCGAGTGTCTCGTCCAGGTGCGCTGCCTGAGCGGGATCCTTCGCGAGTTTCCACGGCGCCTGCCGATCGACGTATTCGTTGCCTCGCATCACGCTCTGCCACACCGTGCGCAGCGCGTCGTGCAGCAGGAATCCACGCCGGCCATCCATGGCTGAATGGTACTCCTCCATCTCGGCGTCGTCGTCGGCATCGACCGCGGTGCGGGCGCCAGAGGGAACCACGCCACCCCGATACTTCTCGACCATGGCGATCGCGCGGCTGGCGAGGTTGCCCCAGGCGTTGGCGAGATCGGCCGTGTACCGCTCGTCGAAGCGCTCGAACGAGAAGCT
>JBBSVF010000339.1:0-3313 GCA_038233745.1 Gemmatimonadales bacterium | reverse complement strand
GTGAGCCAGGTTTCTGGTCTCGTCGATGAGGTCCCGAACACTGTCCCAGGCCGAGTTGGCGACTCGCTCCAGATCTATTGCCGCGTCCTTCGCCTTGCGGACATCTTCGATCTGCACGTTGAGTTCGCTCAACTTGCCCCAGAAAATCGCGTCGTCCACGCCCATGGTTTGTGCGCGGGTCATGTTGGTGACGGTCTGTGCTTGCTCCCGTTGAAGCGCGCGGAGCTTCCGCTCGGCCCCTTCTCGTTGCTTGGCGGCGGATTCCTCTAGCAGGTTGCGGAAAAACTGATCATTTCGACGACTTTCCGGCGGTATGAGGACACAGCGCATGAAAAACCTGCGGACGGACGCCGTGGCTGCAGCGGTGGAGCGCTGCGGAGCGGGTGTGCGGCCCCCGTCCGGCGGCCCGCATCACACGACCACACCCGCGTCAGGCGCATACGCCCGTGCGGATGAGGGTGCGCATGCGCACCAGGTCGTAGGCCGCGTTGGTGAAGGTGAAGATCCACCCCACCCGCTCGCGCCCCCGGTGATGCAGTTTCCGCAAGCCGCCGATCGTCTTCCCCCACCCGAAGCCCTCTTCGACCAGCTTCCGTTTGACCTGGCTGGTCGCATACCCCTCGTGGCGCGTCGTGCGGCCATCCACGGCACTGGTCGGCTTGGTCGGGTGGATGTTCTGGGCGACGTGCGGCGTGGTGTGACAGGCGCGCACGCCCTCGACAAACGCGTCCGTGTCATAGCCCTTGTCCGCGCCGAGCGTCCGGCGGCGCGTCGTGGGTTCCAGGCTCGCCAGCATCTCGACGGCCGCATCGCGCTCCGCCTCGTAGCCCGGGGCGCGCACGTCGGTGGCGACGATCAAGCCGTGCCGGTTGTCCATGAGCACACTGCCCAGATGCGCCAGCGCGCTCGCCGTGCCATGGCTCTTGCGCGCCAGGCGAGCGTCGGGATCGGTGACCGATTCGTGGGTGGCGTTCGAGCGCTTCTCCCCCCGGAAGTTCACGGTGGGGTTCTTCGGATCCCCATCCGAGGGTGGGGGCGTGGGATCGTCCTTGGGCCGGAAGCTCTTCTGGCTCGCCCACGCCTCGAGCAGCGTCCCGTCGACGGTGAAGTGCTCATGCGAGAGCAGCCCCCGCTGCTCGGCCGCCTTCAGCACTTCCTGCAGGAACGCCTCGGCGATGTTCCCCTCAAGCAACCGGTCGCGGTTCTTCGTGAACACCGTCGGCACCCACACCGCATCGTCCGGATTCAGACCGACGAACCAGCGGAAGAGCAGGTTGTAGTTGAGCTGCTCCATCAACTGCCGCTCGCTCCGAATCGTGAAGAGGATCTGGACGAGCAGGGCCCGCAGCAGGCGTTCGGGCGGGATGGACGGCCGACCCATCTTGGCGTACATCGTCTCGAACCGCGGCGAGAGGGCCGCGAGGATGGGATTCACCAGCGCCTGAATGGTGCGGAGCGGGTGGTCGGCGGGAATCCGATCCTCGACCGCGATATAGCTGAACAGCGTTGTCTGAGGGAGATCCGCACCACGCATCGCGCACGCTCGCTCTGGAGTTGCGCCAACATACAACGCTTCGGCGATACCGCGGTTAGGATTTCATGACTTTTTCAGCAACCTGCTAGTTGCAATACTGTTCAGTTAGAGTGTCACCCACTATATTGCCGTTCGACGCCACTCGGGGGGACGCATGGCTCGAACAGCTGGCGATTTGCCTGCCGGAATGCGGTTGACGGACCACATCAGCCTCGGGGTGCTGACGGCGCAGTTCCCGATGGAGCTGGTCGAGCAAGTCTTGTTTGAGACCGAGCGATTCAGTCAGCGCGAGCGGGCGCTGCCGGCGCATCTCATGGTGTACTACGCGATTGCCCTCGCCCTGTACGCCGAGGTGTCGACGCGCGAAGTGCTTCGGTGCGTCGTCGAAGGGGCGCGGTGGTTAGGCGATCCGACGACGGCCTCGATGCCGAGCAAGTCCGGGATCTCGCAAGCGCGCACGCGGCTGGGGGCGGCCCCGCTCGAAGCGCTGTATCGGCGCGTGGTCGCGCCGGTGGCCGTCGCGGGCACGCCGGGCGCGTGGTATCGCGGGTGGCGCGTGATGAGCTTGGACGGCACGACACTCGATGTGGGCGACACGGTGGCGAATGCGCGCGCGTTCGGGCGACCCGGCAGTGCCCGGGGTGTGAATGCGACGGGCGCGTTCCCCCAAGTGCGACTCGTCGGGCTGGTGGAGAATGGGACGCATGCGATTTGCGCGGCGCAACTGGGCGCCTATCACACGAGTGAAAGCGCGTTGGCCGCGGTCGTGGTGCCGCGGCTGACGAGTGAGATGCTGTGTCTAGCCGATCGGGGGCTGCTCGCGTTCGATCTCTGGCACGCGGCGGCCGCAACCGGGGCCGCGCTGCTGTGGCGCGCCCGGGCGACGTTCACATTGCCCATCCTGGAGCGCCTCGCGGACGGATCGTATCGCAGTGAGCTGCGCTGGAATGCGTCCTGTACCACCGTGGAGCGCGCGGCCATTCCGGTGCGAGTGATCGAGTACACACTCCCCGGCGTGCCCGCGGCGGAGCCGTCCTATCGTCTGGTGACCACCGTGCTCGACCCGGCGCACGCGCCGGCCGCCGAACTCGCGGCCCTCTATCACGAGCGATGGGAAATCGAAACCGCGTTCGACGAACTCAAGACGCATCTGCGCGGCGCCCAGCGCGTCCTCCGCAGCAAGACACCGGAGTTGGTCCAGCAAGAGGCGTGGGGCTTCCTCCTCGCACACTTCGCGATCCGCGCCCTGATGCATGAGGCCGCGCTGGGAGCGCTCCCGCGCGCGCGCGATCCCGATACGGTCTCGTTCACGCACACGCTCCGAGTCACCCGCCGCACACTCTCTCATGTGGCGGCCATTCCCCCCTCAGGAACACGCGCGGCGTCGGCGCGCCCGCGCGATGGTGCTCCAGGAACTGTGCGCCGAGATCGTCAGCTCAAGCCGCGGGCGGGTCGTGCCGCGCGGAGTCAAACGCAAGATGAGTAACTTTCCGCTACGTCCGCGTCGTCGCCTCCCCACCTGCCGCCGCGACTACACCGTCAGAATCCTCACGCGGCATCGCGGCGCGCGTAGCTGGCACCGGCCGGAGCGGCTTCATAACTGAACAGTATTGCAACTAGGCGAGGGACACTCCCAGTTCGCTGCGAGCGAGCTGCCGGAGGCGCTCGCGGTACTGGCCAGCCCGGAGGCGGTGCGGCGGGACGGCACGCGGGCGCGCATCGTCGTTCTGCGCTCAGGCACGGAGGCGAAGCGTTTCGTAGCCGGCGCGTGCCGATGGG
>JBBSVF010000338.1:0-3317 GCA_038233745.1 Gemmatimonadales bacterium | reverse complement strand
GCGGGCGACGCCGATTGCCACCGGACTTCCGGCCAGTCCAGGCGCTGCGGCAGGGCGCGCCGTGTTCGATCCTGATGAGGCCGAGCGTCGCGCGGCGGCGGGCGATGCCGTCATTCTGGTGCGGGAGGAGACCACCCCCGAGGATTTTCATGGCATCGTCGCCGCGCGTGCGGTGCTCACCGCGCGGGGCGGCATGACCAGTCACGCCGCTGTCGTCGCGCGGGGCATGGGCAAGTGCGCCGTGGTGGGCTGCCGCGACATCCATGTCGACCACGACCGGCGTACTTTTCATGTTGGCGATCTCACGGTGAACGAGGGTGACTGGCTCACCCTCGATGGCGCCACCGGGAATGTGTACGCCGGCGATTTGCCGACCACGCCGAGCGAAGTGGTGGCGGTCACCCGCGGGCTGCGGCAGCCGGAGACCGCTCCGGCTTACCAGAGCTTCTCCCGGCTCATGTCGTGGGCGGATGAGGCACGTACGCTGGCGGTGCGCGCCAATGCGGATACGCCGCAGGATGCCCGCGTGGCGCGAGCCTTCGGCGCCGAGGGGATCGGGCTCTGCCGCACCGAGCACATGTTCTTCGAGGGAGACCGCATCACCGCCATGCGCGAGATGATCGTCGCCCACGACGAAGGCGGTCGCCGGCGGGCGCTGGCAAAGCTGCTCCCGATGCAGCGCGCGGATTTCGAGGGAATCTTCGAAGCGATGGACGGGCTCCCCGTCACCATCCGCCTGCTGGATCCGCCACTGCACGAGTTCCTCCCGCACGGTGGCGAGGAATCCAAGCTGCTCGCGCGTACCCTCGGCCTATCCCGCGCCGATCTCTCGCACGTGGTGGACAGTCTCCGCGAGACCAACCCCATGCTCGGGCACCGCGGGTGCCGGCTGGGCATCACGTACCCGGAAATCACGGAGATGCAGGGCCGCGCGATCTTCGAAGCCGCGTTGCGGGCCCGGCGCCGGGGCGTGGACGTCCATCCGGAGATCATGATTCCGCTGGTGGCCGACTACCGCGAGTTCGACAATCAGCGATCACTGCTTCTGGAAACTGCGCAGCAGGTGCTGGGCGCCATGGGTGAGGATGTCGACTTCACCATCGGCACGATGATCGAGCTGCCGCGGGCCGCGCTGACGGCTGCAGACATCGCGCAGCGCGCGGAGTTCTTCTCCTTTGGGACGAACGATCTCACGCAGACCACCTTCGGGTTGAGTCGCGACGATGCGGGACGGTTCCTGCCGACCTACGTGGAGCGGGGAATCTTCGAGCACGACCCATTTCAAGTCCTTGACCAGACTGGAGTTGGGCAGCTTATTCAGATGGCAGTCGCCGCGGGTCGCCGCGTGCGTCCAGACCTGAAGGTTGGAATCTGCGGCGAGCATGGCGGGGAGCCGCGCAGTGTACGATTTTGTCACGCGATCGGACTCGACTACGTGTCGTGTTCACCGTATCGTGTTCCGATTGCCCGCCTCGCCGCCGCTCACGCCGCTCTTGAACCCACCCAGCAGTAGCGCACCCGCCGCCTTGCGCGGCCGCCCGTCGCTTCCGAATCTGCCGTCGCTTCCGCTCACGGCAGACGACCGGACGCTGCGCATTGCCCTCGTGACGGAGTACTACTATCCGCACCTGGGTGGCGTGTGCGAGCATGTCCACTTCTTTGCCCGCGAGGCACGGCGACGCGGGCATCACGTGGACATCATCACCTCGAACATCGAGGGCGCGGAGCCGCAGCCTCACGTGATCCGCATCGGGCGCAGTCAGCCCGTCTACGCAAACGGATCCCAGGCGCGGGTCACCATCGGGGTGGGACTGCGGCGCACCATGCGCCGTGTGCTGCGCGAAGGACAGTACGATGTGGTGCATGTGCACTCGCCCCTCACGCCGGTATTGCCCATCCTCGCGATCGAGGAGGCCGACTGTCCCGTGGTGGGCACCTTCCACACGTACTTCGATCGCTCGCTCGGGTACCGGTTGCTGAATAGCTACTTGCAGCGCCGTCTGGACATGCTCAGTGCAGCCATCTGCGTGTCCCACTCCACCACCGTGGCCCTCGAGCGCTATTTCAGCGCCCCCTGGCAGATCATACCGAACGGCATCGACACCGATGTCTTTCACCCGAGCGTGGCCGCGCCGCCAGCTATCAGGAAGGATGTGCCCTCGATCCTGTTCCTGGGCCGCTTCGATCCCCGCAACGGACTCACGACACTCATCGACAGCTTTCGCCGAGTGAAGGGACGTAATCGGCAGGCACAGCTCGTAGTGGTGGGCGACGGGCCACTGCGGGAGCACTATTACAAGCAGGCCAACGGCGACCGGGACATCACCTTCGTGGGCGCGGTGCTCGAAGGGCGACCCAGCTACTACGCCCACAGCTCCATCTACGCCTGCCCCACCACGAAGGCATCGTTCGGCATCACGCTCCTGGAATCGATGGCCTGCGAGACGCCGATCGTGTGCTCCGACATTCTCGGCTTCCAGGACGTTGTGCAGAATGGGCGCGAGGCCATCATGACGCCCTGCGGCGATCGCGATGCGCTGGCCGATGCGCTCGTGCAGCTCCTGGACGACGAAGGACTCCGCATCCAGCTCGGCACCGCGGGCCGCTACGAGAGCATGAAGTACAGCTGGCCGCGGGTCACGTCGCAGGTGTTCGACGTCTACCACGCCGTCATGGGACGGGTCGCCGTCGGCGTATGATCGCCGTCGTGCTCGCCGGCCTCGCGGCGGCGGGGCTCGCCGCACACGGAACGTGGCATCGGAACAGCCCCGTGTTCGGCCACGCGCTCGGCCGACTGCCCGGCACGGCATCAGAGGTGAGCATCACCTTCGATGACGGACCGAATCCCCAGGCAACACCGCGCATCCTGGACGTGCTGCGCGAGCACAACGTCCGCGCCACCTTCTTCGTGCTCGGTCGGCATGCCGAGCAGTGGCCGGACCTCGTGCGGCGCATGGCGGAGGAAGGGCATCAGCTCGGCAACCATGGGTACTTTCATCGTAAGCTCCACCGCCGCTCACCAGAATACGTGCGGAACGATCTCGCGCGCGGCACTGAGGCGATCGAACGCGCCAGCGGAGGTGTGCGCCCCCACGTGTTCCGGGCGCCGCACGGTTTCCGGAATCCGTGGGTGACCGCTATCGCGCGCGGTCTGGGCCAGCGGACCATCGGCTGGACGCTCGGCGTCTGGGACTCCGCGCGGCCCGGTGCGGCCGAAATCGTGCGCCGGACGCTCGAGGGCATGCGCGCCGGGTCCATCCTCCTCCTGCACGACGGGGATGGCTACGATGAGCATGGAGACCGCATGCAGACGGCTG
>JBBSVF010000337.1:0-3362 GCA_038233745.1 Gemmatimonadales bacterium | reverse complement strand
GGCGCCGTGTTCTCGCAGTTCTCCGACCAGTCCATCGTGCGCAGCGAGCTCTTTCGCATCGCCTCGGCGCTCAAGGCCATCGGTGTCACGGCGGTGCTCACCGCCGAGCGCACCGATGATTACGGCCCCATCGCGCGATTCGGCGTGGAGGAGTTCATCGCCGACAACGTGATGATCCTGCGCAACGTCCTGGAGGCTGAGAGTCGCCGGCGCACCATCGAGATCCTCAAGTTCCGCGGCTGCGACCACCAGAAGGGGGAGTACCCGTTCACGATCGTGCCCGACGGCGGCGTGATCGTGATCCCGCTGTCGGCGATGCACCTGAGCATGAAGTCGTCGGATGTGCGTATCTCCTCGGGCAACGATGCGCTGGACGAGATGTGCGGAGGAGGCCTGTTCCGCGACTCGGTGACGCTCGTCTCCGGGGCCACGGGCACTGGCAAGACGCTCACGGTGACGCAGTTCGTGCGCGGCGCCGCCGAGGCGGGGGAGCGCTGCCTGCTGCTCGCCTTCGAGGAGAGCCGCGACCAGTTGGCGCGCAACGCAACCGGGTGGGGTGTGGACTTCGGACAGATGGAGCGCGACGGACTTCTGCGCATCGTGTGCGACTACCCGGACGTGTCCGGACTCGAGGACTGGCTCGTCACCATCCAGGCGGCCATTCGCGACTTCAAGCCCCACCGCGTGGCACTCGACAGCCTCTCGGCGCTCGAGCACGTCGGGACTCCGAGGGCGTTCCGCGAGTTCGTGATCGGGCTGACGTCGTTTCTGAAGCACGAGGAGATCACCGGACTGTTCACCTCCACCACGGCGAGCCTCATGGGTGGCGACTCCATCACCGAGACGCATATCTCGACGCTCACCGACTCCATCATCCTGCTGCGCTACGTGGAGATGTTCGGCGAGATGAAGCGCGGGCTCACGGTGCTGAAGATGCGCGGCTCGCGGCACGACAAGTCGATCCGCGAGTTCACCATCGAGGCGGACGGCATGCGCCTGGGCCGCCCCTTCCGTAACGTCACCGGTATCCTGTCGGGGGCGCCGATGCACCTGTCTCCTCACGAGTTGGAGGAGATCTGGACGCAGGTGCAGGACGACGCGACCGAGGCGAAGGAATTTGCCACGGAAGACGCCAGCGGGAGCTGAGCCCGTCGTTCTGAGCGCAGCGAAGGGCCTGCAGTTCTGGTGAGGGCGCGGCGGGCACTGCAGATCCTTCGCTGCGCTCAGGATGACAATCACCGAGACCGTCGCGTGGAGGGTCCCAGACTTGCACGATATCGCGCCTCATGACTGAATCCATTCGCCGTCGGAACAACGTGAAGGTCTCCGGCCAGGGGACGCAGCCCATGCTCTTCGCGCATGGGTTCGGATGCGACCAGAACATGTGGCGGTTCGTCGCGCCCGAGTTCGAGCGGGACTACAAGGTGATTCTGTTCGACTACGTGGGTTCTGGCGCCTCCGACATCGATGCGTACGATCCCGAGCGGTACGCGTCGCTGGAGGGCTATGCGCAGGACGTGCTCGACGTCTGTCATGAGCTCGACCTGCGGGACGTCATCTTCGTCGGCCATTCCGTGAGTGGCATGATCGGAGTGCTCGCCGCGAACCAGGAGCCCGATCTGTTCGACCGGCTCGTGATGGTGAGCCCATCACCCCGATACATCGACGAGCCCCCCGAATACACCGGCGGCTTCTCGCGCCCCGACCTCGAGGGGCTGCTCGAGATGATGGACCGGAACTACCTCGGGTGGGCCAACTTCCTCGCGCCCGTTATCACCAAGAACCCCGATCATCCCGAGATCGGGGCCGAGCTGGAGGCCAGCTTCTGCTCCACCGATCCCGTGATCGCGCGCCGGTTCGCCGAGGCGACCTTCTTTGCCGACAATCGCAGCGATGCGGCGGCGACGCGCGTGCCGGCGCTCATCATCCAGGTCGCGGACGACGCAATCGCGCCGCGCCCCGTCGGCGAATACCTGCATGCGAACATGCCCGGCAGCTCCCTCGCGGTGCTCGACGTCAGCGGCCACTGCCCGCACATGAGCAACCCTCAGGAGACCATCGAGGCCATCCGCGAGTATCTCGCGTCCGAACCAGCCGCAGTGCCCACGGGCTGAACGCGGACGTGTCACGCGACGATCCCGCCGTGCAGGAGGTCTCGCTGCTCGACCGCGCGCCCGGCGGCTTCCTGAGCTTCACCGACGACGGCACCATCCGGCTCGCCAACATCACTATGGCGGCGCTGCTCGGCACCACTCGAGAGGCCCTCGTCGGGCAGAACGTGCAGACGCTCCTCAACGTCGGCAGTCGCATCTTCTGGCAGACACATCTCTTCCCCCTGCTGCGGATGAGCGGAAGCGTCGAGGAGATCTTCGTCGTCCTCCGCACGCGCGACGGCGGTGAAGAAGGAGCGATGCTGAACGCGACGCGTCGCGAGGTGGACGGCGAGTGGATCATCGACGCGCTGATGCTCCGGGTGCGCGAGCGGCGGAAGTTCGAGGACTCGCTCCTGCTGGCCAAACGTGAGGCCGAACAGGCGCGTGCGGACGCCGAGCGGCGTCGAGTCGAGTTGGAGCACTCGAACCAGCAGCTCGAGCAGCAGGCCCTGGAACTCGAGATGAAGCAGCAGCAGCTCTCCGAGCAGACGGAGGAGCTCGAGGTGCAGAGCGAGGAGCTGCGCACCCTCAACGACGACCTCTTCGAACGCAGCGAGGAGCTCGAGCGGCAGCGTTCGGCAGCTGAAGAAGCCAACAAGGCGAAGAGCGCCTTCCTGGCGGCGATGTCTCACGAACTGCGCACCCCGCTGAACGCGATCGGCGGCTACGCGCAGCTGCTGCAGATGGGCATTCATGGTCCGGTGACGGAAGCGCAGACCGATGCCCTCGCGAAGGTGCTGCGCAGCCAGCGTCACCTCCTGCGGTTGATCAACGAGGTGCTGAACCTCGCGCGCATCGAGGCAGGTACCGTGCACTACGAGCTGCGCCGCGTTTCCTTGCAGAGCGTCGCGGAGGCCGTCGCGCCCATGGTGGAGCCTCAGCTCGCGGAGCGCGGACTCCATTTCGACGTGGAGATCGCGGCCGGCCTGTTCGCGCTGGCCGATCGCGACAAGACCGAGCAGGTGCTGCTGAACCTGCTGGGCAATGCCGTGAAGTTCACGCAGCGCGGCGGCGCGGTGCATGTGGGCGCTGGGCGTGACGCGCCGGACCGCGTGTGGGTGGAGGTCCGGGATACGGGGGTGGGGATCCCTGCGGAGCGGCTGGAGCAGGTGTTCGAGCCGTTTGTGCAGGTGGACACGAGCCCGGCGGGGCGGGCTGCGGGGACGGGGCTGGGGCTGGCGATCAGCCGGGATCTGGCGCGGGGGATGG
>JBBSVF010000336.1:0-3384 GCA_038233745.1 Gemmatimonadales bacterium | reverse complement strand
CCTCCTTTACGCCTTCCCATGGCGTCATGACGGAGGTGAGTTTCTGCCACGCGGGCAGCCGGATCATGAACAATCCGATCAGCACGGCGACGAATGACGACGCGTTGAGAAAAAAGCACCACGCGATGCCGAGGCTCGCGATGGTGGCGGCCGCCAGCCCGGGGCCCACGACGCGCGCGAGGTTGAAGCCGCTGGAGTTGAGCGCAATCGCATCGCTGAGGTCATCGCGCCCCACCAGATCGATAAAAAGCGATTGCCGCGCCGGTATCTCGATCGACGCGATCACGCCGCCAGCAAAGGCGAGCGCCAGCAGAGAGTGGATGGTGATGTGCCTGGTGTACGTGAGCCACCAGAGCAGCAGCGCCTCCATCAGGAACGCCGTCTGCGCTATCCGCACCACCATCAACTTGTCGCTCCGGTCCACGATGGCGCCGGCGGGCATGGTGAACAGGAGGATGGGAATGGACGAGGCCGTGGCCACGAGTCCCACCATGAACGCGCTGTTCGTGAGTTCCAGCGCCAGCCATCCCTGCGCCATCGTCTGCATCCAGGTCCCGATGAGGGACATGGTCTGGCCCAGAAGGAAGATCCTGAAATTCCGGTGCCGGATCAGCACACGGAATGGATTGATGGAGGCGGCGGTCACTCCGGAATATGGCACTTCTCCACGCCGTGGAGTATTCATCCGGCAGGAGGCATCACCATGAGGTTTCACACCTACAGCAAGTTTTCGCCGGAGATGGCCGATGCGGTCGATCTCCAGTCGCTGCTGGACAAGCTCGCCGACTTCCTGCTCCAGTCGGGATTCGCCGGCGGACAGGGCGAGGCGTATTACGGCACGAACTTCGAGGAGCCAGGCGATCGATCGCTCGACGCACTTCGCCAGGCGATTCTCCAGGCGCTGATGGAGAGCGGCCAGTTCACCCCGGAAATGCTCGAGGCGCTGCGCGGCGATGGCGACGAAGAGACCACCGCGAAACTGGCGAAGTTGCTCGACGACCTGGTCCAGCGACTGGTGGACGAGGGTTTCCTGAATCTCGACGCGCCGCCCCAGATGCCGGCAGGTCACCAGCCGATGGAGGGAAAGGGCTCACAGGCGCAGGCGGCCGCGCGCGATGTGAACTTCAACCTCACCGACAAGGGTATCGACTTCCTGGGCTACAAGACCCTCCGTGGTCTCCTGGGCTCACTCGGCAAGTCGAGCTTCGGCTCGCACGACACGCCCTATCTGGCCACGGGGATCGAGAGCGATGGATGGAGCAAGCCATACGAGTTCGGCGATGTACTGAACATCGACGTGAACGAGACACTCCGAAACTCCATGATTCGCACCGGCGACGTGACGGTGCCGATGGATCTCGAGTACAGCGATCTCATGGTGCGGCAGGCCGAGTATCGGTCGAGCTGCGCCACGGTGCTGATGCTGGACTGCTCGCACTCGATGATTCTCTACGGCGAGGATCGCTTCACGCCGGCCAAGAAGGTGGCGCTGGCGCTCACGCATCTCATTCGCACGCAGTTCCCGGGCGACTCCATCAAGGTGGTGCTTTTTCATGACAGCGCGGAGGAGATCCCCCTGGCCACCCTCGCGGGCGCCCAGGTGGGGCCCTATCACACGAACACCGCCGAGGGGCTGAAGCTCGCCCGCCGGCTGCTGATGGCGCAGAAGAAGGACATGCGCCAGATCATCATGATCACCGATGGCAAACCCAGCGCGCTCACGCTGGATGATGGCCGGATCTACAAGAACTCCTTCGGGCTGGATCTCACGGTGATCGAGCGCACTCTGCAGGAGGTGGCCTCGTGCCGGAAGTCCGGCATCGTGATCAACACCTTCATGCTGGCGCGAGACCGCGCACTGGTGGAGTTCGTGAAGACCATGAGCGAGATAAGCCGCGGCAAGGCGTACTTCACCACCACCATGACACTCGGGCAGTTCATCCTCATGGACTTCCTCAAGCGCAAGACGCGCACGGTGAGCTAGAAGTCGGCCCGCGCCGCCCCGCCTCCGGCGGGATTATATTGACGGATGACCAAGAATCCGGCACAGCGTCAGCGGTGGAGCGCGGCAGTCTGGACAGCCATCGGCGCCGTTCTCGTGGCCGCGCTCCTGAATGGAGCGCTCTCCCAGCGCCGGCAGTCCTATCGTGAACAAGTGGCCGCCACCGAACAGAGTATCGCTCGTCTTGTGGCACTGCGCGCCGATGTCGTGGATGCGGAGACAGGCCAGCGCGGCTTTCTCCTGAGCGGGGATTCCACCTACCTCGAGCCGTATCGCGCTGCGGAAATGGCGGTGCACCGTGATCTGGACAGTCTCCGGAAGTCCGTGGCGCGCGGGTTCCTTCCGCGCGACAGCGTCGAGCGACTCGTACACCTGGCCAACATCAAGATGTCGGAGCTCGCCGAAACGGTGGGCCTCCGGGAGATCGATCGTGGCGACAAGGCGCTCAGCATCATGCGTGGGGGTTCGGGGCGTCAGCTCATGGACTCGATCCGCGTGCTCACCAGTCATCTCGCGCTCTCGGAGATGTCAGAGCTCGATCAGCGCCGCATCGAGGAGGATCGCAGCGGGACGACCTACCTCGTGGTGCTGCTTGCGGGTGCGGGGCTCACGATCCTGGCGCTGCTCTTCCTGCTCCGCACTCTTCGCGAGTACGACGCGACCCAGCGTGCCGCCGAGCGTGAGATGAATGCGCAGATCGCGGAGATGGAAGCGCTCGCACGCGAACGTCACCGGTCGACGCCAGCGTGATCATCAGGATGGAGGATCTGGTGCGTGCCGCACGCCTGGGACCATCAGTGGGACCCTTCACTATCCGGCGCCTGATGTTCCGCGAGGGAATCTTCAGCTCCGAGGGCTACAGTGCCGACGAAGTTGCACTCGTGCTTCCCGCCATCGAGGCGGAGCTCGTGGACATCCTTTCGCCGGCGGAGCTCGTGAATGCGCGACGCGACCTGGCGGCGCTTCGCGAGCGCGCGATGGAAAAGGGTTGAGGTGACGCTGATCGCGCGGCTGTCGCTGGTGATGCTCGGGAGTGCGCTGGGCGGCGCGCTTCGCTACGGCGTGGCCGAGTGGGCACAGAGGGTGGGCGGCCCGTGGACACCAGCCGGCCCCGATACGGCAGCCTTCCCCATTGGCATTCTCATCGTGAATGTGCTGGGGTCATTGCTGCTCGGCCTGATCGTGGGCCTTATGTCCAATGATGTCTCGAGCGGTGCAGCGCAGTTGCGGCTGCTCCTGGCCGTGGGATTGTGCGGCGGATTCACGACGTTCTCGACCTTCAGTCTCGATACGGTGCGCCTGCTGCAGTCCGGCGCGCCGGGCGTTGCCGCAGCCAACGTCGCCCTGAGTCTGGTGCTCGGCGTGGCGGGTTGCGGTGCGGG
>JBBSVF010000335.1:0-3386 GCA_038233745.1 Gemmatimonadales bacterium | reverse complement strand
GCTCTCGTGCGTGGGGCAGCGCAACCGCCCACCTGTGCTCTGGAGCATTCGTCAGTCGTTGAATTCGCTGAGCAACGAGCGCCGCGGAACCGCGCTTGCTATTCGCGCGGGTGCCGCGCTCTCCCGGCATGCAGCCGGCATCATCTACAACTCCCGCACCGCCGCCAGCCAGCACGAGAACATGGGGTATTCGAGCGACCGGACGCTGGTTATTCCGAACGGATTTGATCTTGAACAGCTTCGTCCCGTTGCGCAGCGCAGAGCCTCAGTGCGCGCCACCCTCGGGGTAGAGGACGAGGATGTCCTGATCGGTCTCGTCGCTCGCCACCATCCCATGAAGGACCATCGAACCTTTCTGCAGGCAGTCGCACCGCTCCTTCACGGTCATCAGCGTATTCGCGTGCTGATGATCGGCCGCGGCATCGACCGCGCGAATGCGAGCTTCGCGGCGCAACTCGCCGCCCTTGGTCTTGCTGCCCATTCGCACCTGATACTCATTTCGGAGAGTTCGCCCGCCGAAGTGCATCGTCTTACAGCAGCACTCGATGTGGCCTGTTCCTCATCCGCCTGGGGTGACGCTTTCCCGAATGTCCTCGGAGAAGCGATGGCCTGCGGAGTGCCGTGCGTGACCACTGACGTGGGAGATGCCCGATGGATCGTGAGTGAGACGGGACTGGTGGTGCCTCCCGCGGATCCGGAGCGCTTCCGGGCTGCCTTGCAGACCATGGTGGATGCCGGTTCCATTGGTCGTCGCACGCTCGGTGAGGCGGCACGCCGTCGGGTCGAGCGTGAGTTCGACATTCGCGACGTGGGTGTGCGCTACGATGCTGCGCACGCGGACGCCGCCAGCGTTCGGAGTCGGTGCGACTGATGGAGGATCAATCGGACCATTCATCGCCATCGGCGAATCGCGTCCTCCTTGTGCTGATCACATGCGACTGGTACGTGGCCAGCCATCGGCTCGATCTGCTGCGTGAGGCGGTCTTCCAGGGATGGCGCGTCGTCGTGGCGACTCACGTCCGCGAACACCGGGCCATTCTCGAGGCGACGGGGGCAGAGGTGCGGCACGTCCGATGGTGGCGCGCCGATTCTGGCGGTCCAACGCAGCGCCCGCTTCCCCTCCTGCGTGACTTGCGGCACCTCATGCACGAGATCCGGCCCACAGTCGTGCACTGTGTGGCACTGCGGCCGGTTGTCTTCGGCGCAATCGTCGCTCGATTCATGCGCGTGCCGGTGATCGTGACGGCGCTCGCGGGACAGGGTTTCGTCTTCGTCTCCTCGTCGCCGATCGCCGTGCTGCTGCGGCCGTTGATCGTTCGCGCGCTGCGGACCGCACTCTCGCCGTCCCGACACTCGGCGGCGATGACAATTCTGCAGAACCCGGATGACGCGAAGTTGCTCGTTGCACGCGGTGTGCTGCGTCCGGAGGGCTATGTCATCATCCGCGGTGCGGGCGTCGACCTGGAACACTTCCACGCGGGGCCAGAGCCGACCGGCGTGCCGCTGGTCGTACTGCCGGGACGGATGCTCTGGGAAAAGGGCATCCGTGAGTTCGTGGAGGCTGTGCTCGCTCTGCGCGCCGGCGGCGTTCAGGCGCGCTTCGCGCTGGTTGGGCCGACACAGTCCGGCAACGCGCGCTTTGCCAGTGAAGCGCAGTTGGCTGAATGGGAGCGCGTGGCCGGGGTGGAGTGGTGGGGTGCGAGGGATGACATGCCGGACGTCCTCGACTCAGCCAGCCTGGTGGTGCTCCCATCGTACGGCGAAGGATTGCCGAAGGCGCTGCTGGAGGCCGCCGCATGCGGTCGGGCTATCGTCGCCACCGACGTTCCGGGCTGTCGCGAAATCGTGCAGCACGAGGTCAATGGACTGCTCGTTCCCGCTCGCGACAGCGTGTCGCTTGCCGATGCAATGCGCCGCCTGCTCGACAATCCAGAGGAGCGCCACCGGATGGGCCGAGAAGGACGCGATCTCGCCGAGCGGGAGTTTGGCGTGCATGAAGTCGTTCGTCGCACACTGGACGTGTACGCCGGTCTGCTTGGCGGGCCACTCCGCTAATTACCTCACGGCGTCAGAACTGGAAGTAGATGAACGGGCTCGTCTGCAGGGAGCTGAAGAGATAGACGATCAGGATCCAGATCGTGAGGACGAAGGCGCCAACGAATCCGGGCAGCGGCAGGAGGACGTAGAGTCCGGCCGCCGGATGCGGGCGGAGCGCGAAGGGCGTCCGTACACCGCGATACGCCCACTGTAGCCAGCGCGGAGCGTCCACACGACGGCTGCGTCTGACGGCGACAGGATCATCGAGCGCGGCAGCGGCCCTCCCGATCACGTGTCCCAGCACGATGAGCGGCAACAGCAGGAAAAAGGGAAGGTACAGGAACTGGATGCCACCCGGCTCCACCCATGTGACCTTGCGAAGCACCGTGAGCGCCACCGAAAAGCTGCTGGCGCGAAAGAAGACCCATCCGAGACACACGAACGCGTACGTCGCCAGCCACGACAGTGGCTGCCAGAACCGCGCTCGATGCTGCGGCCGGATTTGCATCCACATCTTGTGGAAGGCCAAGCCGATCCCGTGCAGGAACCCCCAGAGCACGAAGGTCCAGCCGGCACCATGCCACAGCCCCCCCAGGAGCATGGTCAGGAAGAGGTTCAGGTAGGTGCGACCCCTCCCTTTGCGATTGCCACCCAGCGGGATGTACAGATAGTCTCGCAGCCAGCTCGAGAGCGTGATATGCCAGCGACGCCAGAACTCCGTGATCGACGTCGACAGATACGGCATGTCGAAGTTCTCTGGCAGGTCGAATCCGATGATGCGCGACACGCCGATCGCCATGTCGGAATACCCGGAGAAGTCGCAGTAGATCTGCAGCGAGTAGGCGATGACCGCGGTGAGCACGGTAAGTGAATCGTAGGACGCGGGAGCGCCGAACACAGGATCCACCAGCGTTGCGAGCCGGTCCGCGATCAACAGCTTCTTCGTGACGCCCAGCAGGATGATCTGCAGACCCACGGCGGCACGGCGCCACGAGGGTCGCAGCGTGCGTCCCATTTGCGGGATGAACACGGACGCGCGCACGATTGGCCCAGCGACCAGTTCCGGAAAGTATGTGACGAAGGTGGCGTACTGCAGCCAGCTCCGGCACGCGCGCAACTCGCGCCTGTACACGTCGATGGTGTAGCTGAGCGTCTTGAATGTGTAGAACGAGATGCCGATGGGCAGCACGATATTCAGGTGCGGAATACCGGCGCCGAATGCCCGATCAAGCGTGTCGATGAAGAAGTCGGCGTACTTGAAGTAGCCGAGCAGGCAGAGATTGGAAATGACGCTGGTCGCGACCCAGCGACGACGCAGGCGTTCATCCTCCGTGTTCTCGATCAGGATC
>JBBSVF010000334.1:0-3417 GCA_038233745.1 Gemmatimonadales bacterium | reverse complement strand
TGCGCTCGCTGCAGCGACCCCGAGAAGTCGCAGTAACCGACCTTGGTCTCGGAGTAGAACTCGTACACCTCCCAGCCACCCTCGCGATGCCCGTTGCCGGTCTGCTTCACGCCGCCGAACGGAAGATGCGCCTCGGCACCGATTGTCGGAGCGTTTACGTAGGTAATCCCGTTATCCAGCTCATTGAAGGCGCGGAACGCCAGATTCACATCCTGCGTGTAGATCGATGAAGAGAGGCCGTACTTCACTCCATTGTTCACACGAAATGCTTCGTCGGCGTCGCTCACGCGGATGACACTCAAGACTGGACCAAAGATCTCCTCCTGTTCGATGCGCATTCCCTGCTCCACGCGCGCAAAGATCGTGGGCTCGAAGAAGAATCCGTGCTCGTACGCACTGCCGTCGGGGCGACGTCCACCGCAGACGAGGTCCGCGCCATCTGCCTGGCCGATGTCGATGTACTCCTCAACCTTTCGGCGCGACGCGTGGTGCACGAGGGGTCCCACATCCGTTCCCTTCTTCCGCCCATCGCCCAGCCGCATGGCACGCGCCCGCTCGATGAGTCGGCCGAGGAAGTTGTCGTGGATGCCCTTCTGCAGGATGAGGCGGCTCGTGGCGGTGCAGCGCTGCCCCGTCGTGCCAAAGGCGCCCCAGAGCACGCCATCCATCGCGAGATCCAGATCCGCGTCGTCCAGCACGATCTGCGCGTTCTTTCCCCCCATCTCCAGCGAGAGGCGCTTGTGCATGCGGCCGCACTCCTGCCCCACGAGGCTACCCGTGGCGGTGCTGCCGGTGAACGAGATAACGGGGACGTCGGGATGCGACACGAGCGGCGCTCCCACATCCAGTCCCACACCGTGCACGAGCTGGATGACTTCCGGAGGCAGCCCGGCCTCGAGCATGATCTCCACCAGCACATGCCCAGTCTGCGGCACATCCTCGCTGGGCTTGAAGACGCAGGAGTTTCCGCACACCAGCGCGGGAAACATCTTCCAGGTGGGAATAGCCAGCGGAAAGTTGAAGGGCGCGATGATGCCGCACACGCCGATCGGGCGCCGAAAACTCATCGCCCACTTGTTCGCCAGCTCGCTCGGCACCGTGCGTCCCCAGAGCTGGCGTCCCATCGTCGCAGCGTAGTAGGCGGTGTCGATACCTTCCTGCACGTCGCCACGGGTTTCCGTGAGCGGCTTGCCCATCTCCCGCGTCATCAGGTCCGCGATCTCTTCCTTGCGCGCGGAGAGCAGGTCGCCCACCCGTCGCAGCACGTCGCCGCGTGCCGGGGCGGGAGTGCGCTTCCACACTTCGAAGCCGCGTTTCGCCGATGCGACCGCGAGGTCGACGTCGGCCGAGGTGGAGAGGGGGAACTCGCCGATGATGTCGCGCGTGTCCGCCGGATTGCGGTTCTCGTAGTAGGCGCCCTCGAGAGGCGCGACCCACTGGCCGCCGATGAAGTTCTGGAATCGCTTGGTCATGCAGGCAATCTAACAAGACCGGGTCGCCATGGGGGACAGATGCGAGGCGGGGCCGCCGCGGCGCAGTCTCCTGCCCCGCAGCGGCCCCGACTGTCCCGCGTCCCAGGCCGTGCCTACTTCGTCACCACCACCGCGCGAATCACCGGCTTGAAGGTAAAGCCCGTATGCGCATGGGAACCCTTGAAGTTGAAGCTCTCGTTCACGTCGAAGTCGAGCGTCACCTGCACCGTGCCCCCGGTGGTCACGTTCAGCACGCCGTCATGCAGGAACTTCACCTTGATGCCGGAGGTGGCGCCGCTCGGAAAGTTCACGCTGGGCGACGAGGTGCGCGTGAGCACCGTGCCGTCCTTGAGTGTGACGCTGGACTTCGAGGGATCGATGATCAGTCGCAGCGCGCGATACGTGCCGGCGGGCACCGGCGTGGTGCCGAGGCTCGCGGTGTCGAGGTGCAGCCGGATGAGGTCGAAGCTGCGGTTCGGCGTGGCGAGAGTGCGCCAGCCGGACGCTTCGGCGCTGTCCGATGAACTGCCTCGCTCGGTCTCGGCGGAATCCGCCTCCGCCACTCGCGCGTCGATGCGGGTCACGAACACATCGACGCTCTTCACGGAGTCGGAGGGGGCGTCGGTGAGACGCACGGCGATATTGCCCATGCCGCTGGCGGTAGAATCGCTGCATGCGACGGCGAGGACCGATGCGCTGCAGATGACGAGCGCGGCGGCAATGATGCGGGACTTCATATGGGATGCTCTCTGAAATGAGTTGGGTGCAACGCTCGCGGCGCGTCGCTGAATGGTGACTGAGATCAAATTAATCTTGCCCCGCGCTCTCCGCAGTGGCCTGCGACACCCTGCTCCGGTGACCTGGAACACACACCGTACCAGGCGCGCGGCTTCAGCTCCCGATCAGGGCCTCATACCGCTGTCTCAGGGCGCCACCAAGGGTACCGGTGTCCGAACAGTCGTGGGCGGAATGGCCGCGCAGCTCCACCCCACGGGCCGCAACGCGTCGGCGCGCGCGTATCCCATGCGTGGCAACACCTCCACGCCGGCGAGGATGAGTCCCCACCCGACCAGCAGCAGCGACAGCATGTGTGCACGCGCCGTCCGGTGCCGCCACGTCCACACGGCACTCCACGCGCCCGCGATCGTCAGGACGCCGATGGCCGCGAGGTACCCACCCATGCCGAAGCCGCATCGGGTGTCGTACGGCCAGAAGAGAATGCCGACACCGAGCGCGCCCGCCAGCGCGAGGCGAAGCAGCGCGGGCCATGTACGCGTGGACTCGCGCTGCGCAGCGACACTCGCCACGGCAGCAGGCGGCGCCCCCGCAGGTGCGGAGGGAATGAGCGCCTTGTCCGACATCGACTCCATCTGCCGGTCGATCTTCCGGAGTTCCGCATCCCAGTCCGTCATTCGTCGTCGTCCTCGTCATCATGTGGTGACGCAGGCGCGGGACTCGCCACTCCGTCGCGACTCAGGCCGTACCGCTCGATCTTCTTGTACAGGTTGGAGCGCGGCATCGCGAGCGCGCGCGCCGTCTCGCTCACATTCCAGTCGTGCGCGCGCAGCTTGGCCATCAGATACTGACGCTCCGCGCTGTGCTTGAACTCCTCGAAGGTGGGCACGTCCAGCAGTGAGCCGATGCCGCCGTCCGCGCTTTCGCTCCGCCGCCCCGCGAGCCGGTCGACATCCGCCGCAGTGATGCGGTTGCCAGGACTCAGGATCAGTACGCGCTCGATGGTATTCCGCAACTCGCGCACGTTACCCGGCCAGTCGAGGGCCTGCAACCGATCTATGGCTCCATCCTCGAACGACTTGGAGGCCAGCCCTCCGGGTCCGGTAAGCTGAGTGATGAAGTGGCTGATGAGCGACACGATGTCCTCACGCCGCTCACGCAGCGGCGGCACGTGAATTGGCACCACGTTCAGGCGGTAAAACAGATCCTC
>JBBSVF010000333.1:0-3421 GCA_038233745.1 Gemmatimonadales bacterium | reverse complement strand
CGATGGCACCGCGCCGTGCACTATGCCACGACAGGTGATTCTGGGCCCGTGAGACCGGACTGGTCTGGGTCATGTTGGCGGAGATGAAGAACATGCTCCCCGTCACCGCCAGGTAGGCCGCCGTTCCGGCGGTCGGGTCGTCGACGAGCCTCGCCGCGGCGGGACCGAACAGCAGTGCTCCCAGCAAGGTCTGGTTCACAACGAAGGTTCCGCGCACCGGTTCGGAGATGAACGTCGGCATCGCGTCCGCACCGCCACGCGCCGTGGCGAATGTGGTGGCACTGTCGATCGCCGCGGCCAGAGCGCGTCGTTGCTGGAGGTCGATCTGGTAACGTTCCAGCACCTCGCGCTGGCGCTGGACCACCAGCACGAACGCGGCGCCATTGGCATCGAGCGCGTAGAGCCGCGCGTCGATGTAATCCCCCAAGACGGGCCACGTCGGCGCGCTCAGTCCAAGCCGGGCGGCCAGCGGGGGCGAAATCGTCATCAGGCGGCCAGCGCTATCGAATGCGACTGGACGCTCCTGCACCTGACCCTGGGCGCGAGCGACAGGGAGGAGGAGCAGCAACGACGCCGCGACCGCGGCCACGGTGATGGAGCGGAACGCTGTGGGCAAGGAGAGACCGCTGATCTGCATTGGGGGCCAGTGAGAAGAGGATGACCTGCTCTCCTGTAAACGCGACGGAAGCTCGTGGATCGGCTCATGCCCTTCACACTGCGCTCAGGAGAGGGTCATCTTCGACTAGTCGTCTCCGCGCATCAATCCGCCGAGCACCAGGCCACCGACGCCGCCGAGCACGCCGCTGGCGTTGTGCCCCGCTCCGCCGGCCGCGCGCATCGCCGGCGACGCGGCCAGGATGCGATCCGCCAGGCGACTGAACGGCATCGTCTGCAGCATGATGCGGCCGGGTCCGGTGAGTGTGGCAAAGAACAGCCCTTCGCCACCGAACAGTGCGGTCCTGATTCCCGGGACCATCTGGATGTCGTACTGCACCGGCGCTTCCATGGCGACGATGCAACCCGTATCCACACGCAGCGTCTCGCCCGCCGCCAGCTCCTTCTCCCACACCGCGCCTGACGCATGCAGAACGGCGACGCCGTCGCCACTGATGCGCTGCAGAATGAAACCCTCGCCGCCAAAGAAGCCTGCGCCGATGCGCCGCGTAAAGGCCACGTCCACCTGCGTGCCTTTCGGCGCGCAGAGGAAGGAGTCCTTCTGTGCGATGATCGTCCCGCCCCACTCGAGCAGATCCACCGGTTTGATCTTGCCCGGGAAGTGCGACGAGAACGCCACCCGCCGCCGAGTGCGCCCGTTATTCAGGAAGGTGGTGACGAAGAAGGTATCGCCACTCAGCACCCGCCGCGCACCGGCGAAGAGCTTGCCGAGCACTCCCCCGCCCTGCGCGTTGGGATCGAGGGTGGTATTCATCACGATGTCAGGCTCCATGAACATCATCGCCCCTGCCTCGGCGATCACCGTCTCGCCTGGATCCAGGGTGACGATCACGGCTTGCAGGTCATCGCCGATCAGCTCGTAGTCGATTTCGTCCGACGCGCGTTGCATCACTGTAGTGTTCTCCGGGGTGAGTGGGTCACGCGTCCCTGCGGCGCAGGTGTGGCGGGCGTTTCGCCACCGATCACCGCCCCACGCGGCGCGGCAGGCGCGAGCTGATCGCGTCCCTTGTGTCGAAAGGGTATGCCGTTCTTCATCCAGTCCGGCTCCGGAGCGCCCTGCAGCCGCGCATCGAAGAACTGCTGCATGCGCATGGCCACGTCCTTCTGATTGGCGCGCTTGGTGGGATTGTGTTCGTCGCCATTGTAGTTCAGCAGATAGACTTCCTTGTTCAGCCGCCGCAGCGCCACGAAGAGTTCGATGCCCTGGTACCACGGCACCGAGCCATCGCCATCGTTGCTCATGATCAGCAGCGGCGTGGTGACGCGATTCGCGTAGAAGAGCGGAGAGTTCTCCATGTAGCGCATGGGATACTGCCAGATCGACCCGCCGATGCGGCTCTGCGTGTGTTCGTACTGAAAGGCTCGCGCCAGCCCCGACTGCCAGCGAATGCCGCCGTACGCGCTGAACATGTCAGCGACCGGGGCGCCGGCCATCGCTGCGGCGAACAGCGGTGTCTGGGTAATGATGTACGCCGTCTGATAGCCGCCCCACGACTGCCCCTGGATGCCGAGCCGCTTTGGATCCGCGACGCCGCGCGCGACCATCGCCTGCACGCCGGGCACGATCGACTTGAAGGCACTGGGGCCCGGATAGCCGTTCTCGTAGTGGATGTCCGGCTCGAAGACGAGGTAGCCGTTGGAGGTGTAGTGCGTGGGGTTGATGACGTTGCGTCCGCCCGGTGCCACGTACTGGTGAAGATTGTTGGAGAGCTGCTCGTAGAAATACGCGACCATCGGGTACTTCTTCGAGGGATCGAAGTCCGCGGGCTTGTACAACAGTCCCTTGAGGGGCACGCCGTCGGCGCTGTTCCAGCGCACGAGTTCCACCGAGCCCCACTTGAAATCGCGCTGCTGCGGATTCGCATCGCTGATGCGCTCGATCTGCGCCAGCGAGGTGCCGGTGTAGAGGTTGGGGAAATCGGTGAAGGTGCCGCGCGTAACCACGAGCTGGTCGGCATGCCGTGCCTTCTGCGGCGCACCGAAGGCGACGTCGGCCATCACGATGCGGCGCGGCTGACCAGCGCGGTCCAGCCGATCCTCGTAGAACCCACTGGCCTTCGTCTCGTTATTGAAGGCGCGCAGGAGCAGCGGCTCGGCGGGATTCACGAACCGGTCGTCGGGATCGAGATCCACGAGTCGGAGCACGGTGGAATCGCGTCGCCCGAGTGAGTCGGTGACCATGCGGGGTGCACGGGCGCCACTGGGATCCAGCTCCCACACGTCATAGCGATCGTAGGCGAGCAGCGAGCGATCACCGGTGGTCCAGGCGCCCAGCCCCCAGGGCGCTGGAATGTCCGGCGTGTCCCAGTCCTCCTGCTCGAAGTGAACATTCGCGAGCCGGCTGGTAAGATCGGTGGTCTGCTTTCGCGCGATGTCGTAGGTGAACCAGTGACCGTCATTGAAGTATGAAATGAACCGGCCGCCGGGCGAGAGTTGCGGCTGGAAGCGAATGCGTCTCGCGACCAACGTGCGAGCGCCGGTCATGCCGTCCACCGCGTAGAGATCGTTGCCGCCCTCCCCATACATCGCTTCCAGGGCGTACGGCATGTCGGTCACGAGCAGTGCCGTGCGCCCGTCGTCGCTCACCTGCACATTCGGGAATGAGTCACTCGCCAGCCGCACGAAGCGGCGGGCGCCGAGCTGGTACAGCGCGCCGAATGCGCGACTGCGATCGCGGCGTGCTTCGGCTCGCTGCTGGGGCTGGAGACGCGTGTCCTTCCAGTGCCAGAGGTCGAAGACCGCCTTG
>JBBSVF010000332.1:0-3460 GCA_038233745.1 Gemmatimonadales bacterium | reverse complement strand
CCCCCCCCCCCCACGGCCGCACGATCAGATCAGCGCAGGGCGAGACGAACGACGCCCTGGGTGCCGCTGAGGGACGCCAGCAGGCGTTCGCGCTGGGCGTTGAACTGCGACCGCTCGCCCGAATCGAGCGGCTCGCCGGCGGTGGTGCGCAACGCGGTCCGCGAATCGCGCTGCACGCCATCCAGGAGCACCTCGAAGTGCAGATGCGGTCCCGTGCTCAACCCTGTGGTGCCCACATAGGCCACCGTCTGCCCGATCTCCACGCGTGTGCCGGCGCGAACACCCGTGGCGAAGCCACGCAGATGCCCATAGCGCGTCACGTAGCCATTGCGATGGCGCAGCTCCAGCACATTGCCGTAGCCACCGCCCCACCCAGCCTTGATGACGACGGCATCGCCGATGGCGCGCACCGGCGTGCCGGGATTCGCCGCGTAATCGGTGCCCTTGTGCGCCTTCCAGCGCCCCAGGATCGGATGGAAGCGCGTGCCGAAGGTGCTGCTGATCCGGCGGAACTCCAACGGTGCGCGAAGGAACTGCGCGCGCAGCGACTTGCCGTTCGCGTCGTAATACCGCGGATGCTGATCGGAACCGCCGAAGCGGACCGCAGACACCTCGGTGCCGCTCAGGGTGAACTTCGCGGCCAGCACGGTGCCGATGCGCGTGACGCCCTGCGGGCCTCGCTCACGCTCGACGAGGGCGTGGAACTGGTCACCCTGCTGGAGATCGCGGCTCATGTCCACGCGATATTCGAAGATGTCCGCGAGCGCCCAGGCCAACTCGTCGGTCGCGTGTCCTGGAAAGAACTCGGTGGCGCCATCGTTCATCGCCTGGTACAGATTGGCGGTGATGGTGCCGGCGACGACGACGGTGTCCCGGGTCCACGGAAGCTTTTCCTCGGTGCCGGTCCATCCATCAGGTCCCCGGCGCATGTGCAACAGCCGATCGATGCCGAGGTGCAGCACGAGCTCACTCGGCGACTCTGCCTCGGCGCTGTCCGCCACGACATCCACCGGCATGCCGGCGCGCAGGAACCGCGCGTCCACTGCAGACGCCGACGCCGCGCGCACCACTTCCTGCGCTGCCTGGTCCGTGATGCCCGTGCGACGCAGGAGCCCGATCAGGGTCTCCCCGCGATTCAGCCGCTCCACGCGACTCACGCGGCGTGACGCCACCTGCGACGCAAAGCCTTCACTCTGCTGCAGCACTTCGACCGGACGCCGCTCGGGCACGATCGGCATGGTGCGGATGGCGATGACAGCCGCGAGTGCGACGACGACGTAGGTGATGCCACGAACCGAGGGAGTCTTCAATCCATCTGCCTCCGGATGAAGGTCGGGATCTCCATATCGCTGAGATCCTGCGACCCGCTGCTCGGTGTCGGTGGTGTGACGGTCCGAGGAGCTCGGGAAATGTCAGTAGTGGGGCGAATGGGTGTAGCACCGCCGGCAACGCGCAAGGGGCGGCCCCCGGGGAATGGAATGACGGGTGCGCCTTTGCCAGCAACCGCAGACGTGTCGTGCGCGGGAGTGACGAGACCGGGCTGGATGGCCTTGTCGAAGCCGGTGGCGATCACGGTCACGCGAATCTCGCCCTGCATGGCCGGCTCGTGCACCGCACCAAAGATGATCTCCGCGTCGTCGCCGACGGCGTCGTGGATGATCTCGTTGATCTGATGGACTTCGCCAAGGGTGAGATCGGCGCCACCCGTGATGTTCACCAGCACGCCCGACGCACCGCTGATGCTGATGTTGTCAAGCAGGGGCGACGCGATGGCCTGCTGCGCCGCTTCCATGGCGCGATTCTCACCACGCCCGATGCCCGTGCCCATGAGCGCCGAGCCGCCGCTCTGCATCACGGTGCGCACGTCGGCAAAGTCGACGTTCACGAGACCGGTGACACTGATCAGCGAGGAAATGCCCTGCGTGGCATGCAGCAGGACCTCGTCCGCCTTCTTGAGCGCATCCTGGAAGGGAATGCCCTTGCCCACGACCGCCAGCAGACGCTCATTGGGCACCACGATCATCGTGTCGACATGCTTGCGCATCTCGGCGATGCCCTGCTCCGCCTGCCGCATGCGCTTGCGTCCTTCGAAGAGGAAGGGTCGCGTGACGATGCCAACGGTGAGCGCGCCCTGCTCGCGAGCCAGCGCACAGATCTCGGGCGCCGCACCGGTGCCGGTGCCGCCCCCCATGCCACAGGTGATGAAGACCAGGTCGGCGCCAGAGACGGCCTTCGACATCTCCTCGCGGCTCTCCTCGATGGCCTGCTTGCCAACCTCCGGACGCGCGCCGGCTCCGAGGCCGCGCGTGAGCTTCTTGCCGATCTGGATCTTGAGGTCCGACTTGGAACTCAGCAGCGCCTGCGCATCGGTGTTCACCGAGATGAACTCCACGCCCTCGAGGTGCTCGTCGATCATGCGGTTGACGGCATTGCCGCCGCCGCCACCGACGCCAACCACCTTCATGCGAGCGTTCTGCGCCGCGCTCTCCTCGAATTCGAAGATCATTGCGTACGACACTCCCCTACGTCGAAGTGTGCGGGATGTTGTTCAGGAAGGCGCAACTGCACGGGCACAGCAACGACGGATTGGAAGGAGCAGCGATGGCGCAACGTGACCCGGAAGCGATGGCAGAATATAACTCTTCACGCGATTCCGGCCAGCCCTGTTTTCTCCGTTACTTGCAGGACGAGCCAGCCACGGAAAGAGTACAAACGAAACGCGACCGTGTTATCCACAGCCGCGTCCCGAACATCACGTTTTTGATGCGGCCGGCTGCACGCCCGGTGCCGGTCAGAAGAAGTCCTGCAGGTAGAACTTCATCCGCTCCAGCAGCTTGTCCACCCCGCCCCCGCTGGGGAGCTTGATGCGCCGCGCCGATGACGTGGCCCCACCCAGCGCCATCCGGTGCGCGCCGTACTGCGCGAGTCCAACCACCGTGGCGAACTGCGGAGCGTCCACCGAGTCGCTCAGGCCTCCCAGCTGCTCGGACGGCGAGCCCACGCGCACTCCCGTGCCGAACACCTCGCTGGCCAATTCGGCGCTTCCCTCCATGGAGGCCGCGCCGCCGGTCAGCACGACGCCCGCACTGAGCTTGCCTGCAAAGCCGGCCGCGCTCACGTCCCGCTGCACCAGATCGAAGATCTCGTCCATCCGCTGATGGATGATGTGCGCGAGCAACTCACGTGGAATCTGGCGGTCGCCCTGCGCCACCGTGCTCGGCAACTGGAGAATGTCCGCAGGATCTACCATCGCCTCGTACGCGCAGCCGTGACGCTCCTTCAGGCGCTCGGCGTCCGCCTGCGTCACGCCCAGCCCGTGCACGATGTCGCTGGTGACGTTGTTGCCGCCGAAGGTGGTGGTGCCCAGGTGCCGGATCTTCCCCTCGTGAAACACCGCGAGGTCCGTGGTGCCGGCGCCCATCTCCACCAGGGCGACGCCGAGTTCCTTCTCATCCTCCGT
>JBBSVF010000331.1:0-3498 GCA_038233745.1 Gemmatimonadales bacterium | reverse complement strand
TGGCCTCCTTGATGGCGGCGGCCACTTTCTTTGCCGTGTCGCCGTCCAGCTCCATCTTGAGCTTCACGTCGCGGCGCACCGTGTCGCCCGCGGCCTGCCGTATCTCGCCCACCTCGAGATTCTTCACCGGCACGCCCCGCTTGATGAGCTTGGTCTGCACCACGTCGAACAGCGCCGTCATCTGGAAATCGCTGTCGGCCACGAGCGCGATCAGCGACTCGGCTCGCTTGAACTCGATCTCCGCCTTGGAGTCCTTGAAGTCGTAGCGCTGGGCAATCTCCTTCTGCGCCTGGTTGATCGCGTTGTCGACTTCCTGCAGGTCGACGCCAGTGGTGACGTCGAAGGAGGCGGTGGTGGCCATGGGACGGGGCTCAGGAGGGCGGAAGGTGCGGAACGGCGTGTGGCTTGCCGTTCCGCAGGTTCCTGAACATCGCAATGCTATGCGGGTGTTCGCAACCTCAGTGCGACGGCGGTGCTTAGCCGGTCGGTGCTGCATCCTTGCGCTTGGTCACCAGGCGGTAGGTGAACCGAGCGTTCGCTTCACCGCTCGCGGCCTTCACCCAGAATCCTCCGACAGCCTCTTCCACGTAGAGCGCGGCGGCCGCTTAGGGCTGCAGGAACACGTGATAGTCTGCGGAGAGATCGATCGTCTCGCTGAAGGTGCGATCGATGGCGGCAATGAGACCTTCTACTCACTCGTCAATCCTGGGGAAGCCAATCCGCCCTGGCAGTGGAAGGGCGGCGGCGGCGGCTGCCAGCACCATATCGACGGCGCGTACTGCTGGTATTCGTTCAGCGTCGTAGGGACGTCGAACTAGAATCAGCCGACCTACTGGACGGTATCCCCAACATACGGCTTGCTGCTGACCGATCCCGCCGCAGAATTCGGCATGCGGTTCTCCAACCTCCCCGCGCGACGCCGCGAATGACCAGCAAGCCTTTAGTCCACGAGCCCATCATGACGATGCATAGAATTGTGACTCTCATCCTGGTTGGCGTGCTGAGAGCATCAGTCGCCAACGCTCAATCGCTCGCTGCGACCAATGGCGGGAGGACACGCGTCGCCTCCGAAACACGTCCGGAGGCCGCCACTCCTGCGCTGCGCCCGCGTCCAATGGGCGCAATGCATGGGAGCGTGATGTCGCCGCTGGCGCCGCCGCGTGTCGATCGCGCGTTCCAGGTGGTGCAGATATCCGTCGCGGACGGCGGCACGCGCGGCCGCCATACGGTCATCGGTGCCGTCGTCGGTGCCGCGGCCGGGCTGGTCGTGTACGCGATCTACCAGCATCGGTGCCGTCCCGAGAACGGGATACCGTGCGGAGTGGGTGCCGGAAGCGAGGTCACTCTCCTCGTGGGAGGTGGGGCGCTTGTGGGGGCATTGGTAGGCGCCGCGCTTCCGCATGGTCACTAATACTACAGTCGCACTTCTCGTTGTCTTCGCAGTCGGCGCCTGTCGTGAGACGCATTGGCGAACGCCGCCGGCCCGGCCGGGCGCCGCGGGTCCCCCTTTCCGGGTCTTCGGCAATTCGGTGATCCCGCTCCGCTTTCTGCGTGTCGGCCAGAGCAGGGCCAACAGATGCCGATCATAGGTGCCCAGGGGGCCGTGCGCCAGCTTCAGCGTGAGAGAGAGTCGCGATGGGGGTGATGTCGCCGCGCGCCAGTCTGGCGCGCCGCAGCAGTCATCCCAGGTAGCTCTCCAGCGCCCGTGCCCGTGACACATGCCGCAATCGGCTCAAGGCCTTCTCCTTGATCTGTCGCACCCGCTCGCGCGTGATTCCCAGCAAGGCCCCGATCTGCTCCAGCGTCATGGGCTCCTCGTTATCCAGCCCGAAGTACAGGCGAAGGATCTTGGACTCCCGCTCCTTCAGGTGCGCCAGCGCCTCCTCGATGCTCTCCGTGAGCGCCTTCTCGAAGGTGAGCTCGTCCGGCGTGGGATTCACGTTGTCCGGCAGATAATCCAGAAGCCTGTTGTCCTCCCCCGGCGTCATCGGCGCATCCAGGGAGAGATGGGTCTGCGAAATGGACATCGTCTTCGCGACCTCTTCCTCCGTGATATCCATCCCCTCGGCGATTTCCTTGTGCGTCGCCTGGCGACCGAGCTCCTGCAGCAGGAAGCTCGCGCGCTTGCCGATCCGGTGCAGTGTGCCCGCCCGATTGAGGGGGACGCGAACAATCCGGCTCTGCTCGGCCAGCGCTTGCAGGATGGCCTGACGGATCCACCAGACTGCGTACGAGATGAACTTGATGCCCTTGGTCTCGTCGAACTTGTGGGCGGCGCGGATCAACCCGAGGTTGCCCTCGTTGATCAGGTCGGAGAGCGACACGCCCTGGTTCTGATATTTCTTGGCGACGCTGACAACAAACCGGAGGTTGGATCGCACGAGCTTGTCGAGTGCTTCCTGATCGCCCACCCGGATGCGCTGGGCGAGCGCGACCTCATCATCTTTCGTGATGAGAGGATAGATGCTGATGTCGCGCAGGTACTGATCCAGCGAGCCCTCTTCGAACGAAGACTTCCTGCTGTTCGGAGTGGTGGCCATTCGGGGGGTCCGGAAGTCGTCGGCCTCCCACCGCGGCGCATTCGAGCCACGGGACGGGAGGAAGTGCGACCAGCGTCGGTCGCGAAGGCTGCTCAGTGCACGCGATCGCCGAGGCGTGTCCAGCGGACATGCTTCAGCCAGGCGAGTTCGTCGGTGGAGTCCGGAGTAAAGCTGAAATAGACGACCTCGGGACGCCCGCGAAGCAGCGAATCGGGGACGAAGCCCCAGTAGCGGCTATCCAGCGAGTTGTCCCGATTGTCGCCCAATACGAAGTATCGTCCTACAGGGACGACCAACGGTCCCCAATTGTTTCGCGAGGGATGGTAGAGCACCTCACTGGCGCCGCGCGATACCAGAAAGGCATTCTGCCATTTGAAATCATCCCACACCGGATCGGTGTCGGGATCGGAGTGCACCACATACGGCTCGGCCAGTGCCACGCCGTTGCGGATGAGCACCGCGTCGCGCATGGCCAGCGTGTCACCGGGCAACCCCACAAGCCGTTTCACGAACGGCTTGGACACATCCACCGGCCACTGGAACACGATCACATCACCGCGCTCCGGCGTGCGAATCGCGGGCAGTCGTCGCCCCGTAAGCGGGATCTCGGCGCCGTAGACGACCTTGTTCACCAGCAGGAAATCACCGGGCAGGAGTGTGCCTTCCATGCTGCTGCTCGGAATCTTGAACGCTTCGACGATGAACGTCTGCAGGGCCAGAAACAGGGCGATGCTGGCGGTGACGATCAGCGCCCACTCGCCCAGGAAGGCAAAACCAGACCGGCCGCGATTGACATGCTGCAGCGCCTCGAGCTTGCGCTCGGGGGTAATCGACCGGTGAGGAAGCAGCGGTGGGGGGGGGCCGGACATGTTCACAGTGGAATAAACCCGCGGCTGACTGGGGCGGCAAGCTCGATAACAAGCCGCCGCCCCAGCGATCAGTCGGCCGTCCCGGAGTA
>JBBSVF010000330.1:0-3515 GCA_038233745.1 Gemmatimonadales bacterium | reverse complement strand
GTGGAGATTTGAAGCGTGAGGTGACGCATGGGAGCTGGGAGCGAGAGGGCGGTGGGGTACCCGTAGGAGCTGACGGGACGGCGGGCACGACTGTGGCGTCCGCGGTTGCGACATTCCCCGTCGGCTCGACGTCCCGGCTGTGGCGAGAAGTGCGCCATTCTCCCACGTGATCAGACATGGGCGCATGGCATCATTCGCGCACTCTCTGCTCGATGCCAGCTCGACAGCGTACCTCCTGCGAATTGGGTTACGCCAACCCGGCATGAGACCGTGCCGCGACGCACGTTGACATAGGGGCAGAGATATGTAGTATTTATACCTACCGGGGGTATATAGCACCACACACTGACCAGGAGTCTTCACCATGCCGAATGAAGCCACCGCCGATGTCGCGACCACCACACTCACCATTTCGGGCATGAGCTGCGGCCACTGCGTCGCTAATGTGCAGAAGGCCCTTACGGGCGTTGACGGTGTCTCTAACGCACAGGTGTCCGTCGGCGGTGCAACGTTCGCCGTCGACCCCATCGATCGCGATCGCGTGACTGGCGCGGCGGCTGCCGCGATCGAAGCGGCAGGTTACACGGTGGCTCGGACGACAGGCTCGACTACGCCAGCGAGCGCCGCCGCGTCGTGCTGCTGTTCCTCGGGACCTCAGTGATTTCGAGAGCGTAAGCGCACGACGCAGCCACGCGCACTCACACGGGCGAGCGCGCTACATCCTCATTCCGGAGGTTCTCGTGAACCGTCGACTGCAGATTGGCCTTGGCGGCGCCGTCCTGGCCATTGCGTTTATCGTAGTGGCTGCGGACGCCCATGATCTCTTCTTGCGTCCGCGCGATTTTCTCGTCAAACCGGGCTCGCAGGTGGATGTGCGCGTGCTGAACGGGACGTTCGCGTCGAGCGAGGCCGTCGTTACCGCTGACCGCCTCCGGGACCTGACCATCGTGGGGCCAGAGGGAGTATCACATCCTGATCGCTCGACATGGAACGGGACGGAGAAGGAGAGTAGTTGGCGAGTCCGCGTGGGAGAGACGGGCACCTACCTGCTCGGAGCGTCTCTTCTTCCCAGGACGATTCGTCTCACCGGCGCACAGTTCAACGACTACCTCCGCGAGGATGGGCTGCCCGACGAGCTGGACGCGCGGCGCGCGTCCGGCTCGCTCGAGAAGCCAGCGCACGAGCGTTACTCCAAGCATGTCAAGGCGCTCGTGCGCGCAGACGGTCGGCCTGATGACGTGCGGAGTACGAGGGGCGACAGCGCGTTCGCGCAGGTCCTGGGATATCCCGCCGAGATCGTTCCGCTCGAGGATCCCTATCAGCTTCACGCCGGTGCAGCGCTGCGCGTTCACGCGCTCGTCGACGGCGCGCCGGTTGCGCATCAGGTAGTGCTCGCAGGTGGACGCACGGCCAGGGGAGCGCTCATTCCGGAGCGGGCGGTACGCACGGACCACCTCGGTGTCGCCCGTATTGCGCTACGGACGCCAGGCGTCTGGTACGTCAAGTTCATCCGAATGCGGTCCGTGCCCGCCGCCGCCGGCGACAGTGTCGATTACGAGTCAAAGTGGGCGACGCTCACCTTCGCGGTTCGGCCGCGAGCACAGACGAAACCGATACCGGTGACCAGACGTGATGGCCCGAGACCGGCATCGAATCCATGACCAGTCCGTTCTATCAGTCGTCGCGTGAAGCCCCTTCCTGCCACCATGACGGCCGCCCCCCTTTCCATATCGAAAAGTGTCCCTCACGCTGACGCCTGACGAAGGCTACGCACTGTTCGAGTACACCTCCGACGGAGTCCTCGTCCTTCGGGCCGATGGCTCGATCCGCGCCGCGAATGCACAAGCGGAGCGGCTGTTCCGGATGAAGGCCGGGGCGCTCGAAGCACTGGCGTTTTGGACGCTCGCTGAGGACGCGCGCACGAGTGAGGCGGCGGAAACCATCGAGCGCGCCATGACGCGCGGGCTGAGCGGTCGCTTCGACGTGTTCTACCCCGGTCTCTATGCATGGCATTCCGTCACCGTGGCACCGCTCAAGGGTGGCGCGATCCTTTTCATCCGTGACATCACCGACCGCATGCGGCTGCTGCGGGACGACGCCGTCCGCCAGGGCATCGCGGAGGTGGTGGCCAGCATTCCCGTGGCGATCTCGCTCACCCGGGGGCCCGACCACCGGTTCGAGATCGTCAACAGCTTCGCCCGCGCGCTGCTCGGCGGGCGCGATGTGCAGGGTCTCACGATGCAGAACGCCTTTCCGGAGCTCGCCGCGCAAGGATTCGTGGGGATCCTCGACGAGGTCTATACCACGGGGAAACCGTATCACGCCAATGGAGTCACGGCGACGTTTCGTCGTGGACCGGAGCTGGAGCCATCCGAGGGGATCTTCGACGTGGTCTACCAGCCGCTGCGTGATCTGAATGGGGAGATCAACGGCGTCCTCTGCAGTAGCGTCGAGCGATCGGCTGAGCTTGGCGGGGCACCCTCCACATCCGGCGCAGCGGAGCAGGGTGCCGATTCCTGATCACGGGCGCGTCGCGCGGAGCCGAAGGCGAAGGGCGGGCAGGTGGGAGGTGTGGCGAACGAGGGGACTGCAGATCCTTCGCGGTGCTCAGGATGACGGGGAGGGGGTGCTCAGGATGACGGGGAGGCGCCGCGGTTCGCGACTCGTACGTTCGTTGGAGCTCAGGACGCGACATTGCAGTATATTGTGCGAGTGCTTATCCGCATGCGCCGATCCGCGGGCCTGCTCCTGACCCTGTTTGCCAGTCACCTGACGATGACGGCGGACGGAGTCGTGTGCGTCGTGCCGGGAATGCAGCGGATGGCAGCGGCGGTGAGCGCGGACGCATCGCGGTCCATGCCGGACATGCCCGGCATGGATGGGAAGACAGGCGAGACGCTGTCCGCTGCTCCCACGTCGTACCCGACCACGGATGAGGGCGTCTCCACCGACAGGTCTCCGTGCTCGGCCCCGGCGTCTGGAGCCTGTACCGCGGCCATGCCGTGCATCTCGGCGCTGGGCGCAGCCAACGGAGAGCCGATCGCACGGCCGACCGTTCTGCATGGCATTGTCGGGTCGGTGGCGGTCCTGATGCCCGCGTCGTCAGAGTTCGCACCCGACATTCCCCCTCCGAGAGCGTAATCCCGCTCGATCATCCCTCCTCATTCAGGAGGGATGTTGTCGTCGCGACGCCGGGCGTCAGTTGCCCGCTCGCGGACGGCGCGCGCCGTTGATGATCGCCAGAGTGCGACCGGCGCGCCCGGAACGGAATCTTACGGGGCCTCATGAATCACCGCTTTGCACCGACGCCAGGCCACGGCCTGCGCGCCATTCATCAACTCATCGGCCACGAGCGCCACTCGTGCGCACGGCTGGTGCTGACCGGCCTTCTCGTGTGCGCTCGCCTTGCGGGTGCGCAGGAAGTTCATCCTCGGGGCACAGACAGTCTTGCGTCGACTCGTGATGTAGCTATCCACCTGGCCAGTCCTCCCACTGGCGATGCAAGGCTCGACGCC
>JBBSVF010000329.1:0-3546 GCA_038233745.1 Gemmatimonadales bacterium | reverse complement strand
CGAGGCCATCGCCTTGATGTTCGCGTCGTACTTCGCCTGATTTGCCGGGGAGAGCGCCGCGCGGATCTCAGCGCTCTCCTGCATCATGAGTGCGCCGGACTTCTCCCGCTCCATCCGCGTGCTCTGGATCAGCGCGCGTGCCCCGGCGGTATCGCCCTTCTGCCGGAGCGCCCGCATCTGCTCCATCGCCTGCTTCTGCGCGTTCCGCTGCGCCTGATGCTGCTCCTGACGCTGTGCCCGGTATTTCTCATGGACCTGCCTGACGCTCGCCTTCTCGGCCGCACTCAGCGTAAGGCCCTTGAAGATCCGTGCTGCGCCGCGATGTGGGTCCTTGGCCCTGCCCATCGCGTGATCGGCACGCGGTGCGCCGTTGGCGCGAGCCTTCGGAGCCTGTGCGCCACCGATGGTGGCCGCACCCACGAGCGTGGCGAAAGCGAAGGTGATTGCACGAGTTGTACGCATGATGCCTCCAGTATGTATGTCGCGCGTCAGCGCGCTTCATCAGGGGAGACGTGCATGATCGCTACTCGTTAAGGACGTACGTACGCCACGGCGCTGATTTCCACGAGAATGTCGCGCAATTCGGCACCCACCGCCGTACGGCTGGGAAATGGGGCCTGGAAATACTCCCGGTACACAACGTTCACGGCCTCCCAATCGGTCATCCGGGCCAGATAGATCGTGATCGAGACCACATCCGCCATCGTACCCCCGGCCGCTTCCACGGCGCGACGCACATTCGTCAGCGTACACGCCGCCTGCTCCGCCACGGTCTCCCCAACGAGGGCGCCAGAGGCGGGATCGCGAGGCGTCTGGCCACTCACGAAGATGAAATCGCCCGCCCGCACCGCGGGCGAATAGGGGCCCTTCGGCGGAATCGCTCCCTCGATGCTGACGCTCGTCCAGTGTGACATCCTGGTACTCCCGGTTGACGTGGAGGCTCCGTTACGATCACCCCCTCAAGAATTCGCGGAAGGTGACCGACAATTGTAAGATGCATTATCACCAGCCCTCTCCGATGCCCCGTCTCGGTCGCCTCCTGCTGCTCCTCGCCTTCTGCCTTCCCACGCTCGCGCAGGCGCAACGGGTGATTCAGAAGACTCCCCCGGTCGACGGACACTTCATTACCCGGGCCGACGGCGCGCGGATCGGCGCACTGGTTGCCGTCACCGCGGTGGCTTCGCTCTTTGACCGAAGCATTGCCCGCGCCGTTCACCGCGAGACTCCTGCGCTGATCACCCAGGCAGGCAACGCCAGCGACGCGGTGAACGAACTCGTGGCCCCGGGCGCACTGCTTCTCGGCGGCACGGTGTACGCCGCCGGCATGTTGTCCGGCCGTCGCGGGATCGCAGAGATCGGGGCACATGAGGTACAAGCGCTGCTGCTGGCGTACTCGGCCGCGGGTGCGCTGAAGCTGGTGTTGGGCCGAGCGGACCCGGCGAGCACTGGTGACAGCCTGCCTCACGACTACTCCCTCTTCGGAGGTACCAGCTTCAACCGGCGCAGCCTGCCCTCCGGGCATACCGTCGTGGCCTTCGCGGCAGCGTCGTCCATTTCCGCGGAGTTGCTGGAGCACTCGCCGCGCCTCGGACGCATCGTGAGCCCTGCACTGTATGGGGGCGCCACTGTGATGGCGATCTCTCGCCTGCGTCCGGGCAGGCACTGGCTCAGTGACGTTGTCCTCGGCACCGGCATCGGCATCTTTTCCGGGCGCAAGGTTGTGCAGTATTCCCACGCCCACGGCCCCACGCCCGTCGACATGGCCCTGCTCTCCGGGAGCGTCATGCAGACGGAGAACGGGCCGGCCGTGGTGGCCACGCTGCGCTTCTAGGGCAGCGCGCGCACCTCTGCAACACGACGCAGCGGCACGCCGCTGGACCGGTCGCGATACAGCCTCGTGATAATCAGTGCCGGTGAGCGATTATCCACCGCGATCGTCCTCATCTCCCCGTCCAGCAGCACGCGATGCGAGCCGGCCGCAAGCGGAATTCTCGTGAGCAGGAGTTCGGCCGGGAGCAGGTGCCAGGAGCGTACGTCGGCCCGTTCCAGAAGTGATGCGCCAATATGCACGAGACTGCCGGCTGTCTTCCCTTTCCGCTCTTTCACGACCTGCGCCACGCTGTACTTCGCGGTAGCGCGCACGCCCGCTCGTATCAGCATGGCGGCGCGCTCTCGACGTTCGTCGGCACCGGTGGCCTGATCGAGCGACGCACGCGCGCCGTTCAGCGATCGCGGCGTGCTGTCCACGAACAACAGGGGCATACTCGTGACGGGGCGGCCGGGACGCAGTTCCGGAAAGGCCACGGTGATCCACTGCGCATCGAGATCATGGTCGTGGTCACCATCATCGTCATGACCGCGAGAGCGATCAGGGTCGCGCGGGCCGTGCTCGTGCCCGTCACTCCCGCGGCCCTCATCATCGTCGTCACCCACCCGGAGGGACACGGTGCCGGTAGTCCGGTGCGCCACGAATCCACGCTCGACCAGCACCACCAGCTCCCGTCCCGGCGCGGCCGTCGCGGCGTACTTCACGGAATCCAGTGCCTGCGCGTTGCGTCGGGCTACCTCCGCCTCACCGTGATTGCCTGCCCGCTCGAATGCCGTTGCGGCGAGGTAGTGCAGTGCGGCAAAAGTGCCGCGCTCGTCTTCCGAGCGATCATCTGCATACTGCGCCAGGAGGGCAGACAGCCGCCGTGCCTCCACAGCCGCGTCTTCCCATGCACCGAGCGCCGCGTAGCTCAGCAGCGCGTAGTATGGAATGAACAGCCGCTCCGTCCGCCGCACGTCGTACGGACGCGCCATGTCGTTGGTGACCAGCGAGAGCCCTTCCCGGGACAGTCTCCGCGTGATCCGGTCGTCGGCCACGAGTGCGGCCGAATCCATGATCGCCGCACTGCGCGTATAGGCAGCGGCATAGTACGACGCCGTGCCGCGCTGAAGCAGGTCGAGCAACTCGTCGTCGTCCCGATGCGCCAGGAGCGAGGCGTAGTCACCCCGTTCGAGTGACTCGCGCCGTTCGAGCTGCGGACGAGAAATGCCATCCGGACCGGTGCGCCATGCCCCCATCGTGGAGCGCATGGTGGCACATCCGCCCAGCAGCAGGGCGACGCTGAGCACCGCCCCCTGCTGGAGGATCCGAATCGCGCGGGTGGGGGCGCGCATGGGTCGTCCTCAGCGCCCGGAGCGCTCGAGCACGATCAGTCGCTCGCGGGCCTGGACCATCGCGGCCGCCATCTTCGCATTCGCGTCGCCAATCGCGCCGATCTTCTCCAGTTCCAGCTGATGCAGGAACAGTCGATACCGCATCTGCGCCTCGATCGGCCGCAGCAGCTTGTCGAGCGAGGTTGCGATCTTGTACTGCACTTCGGGGGTGATGGCGCTCACGACGCTCGCGCGATCATAGCGTTCCAGCGCGCCGGTAAAGTCGCCGGCGAGCGCCAGTGCATCGCCTTCACGCACCAGGGCCGCAGCGCGCACTCGGCCCGCGTCATTCACGTCGCTCGTGCGCGTCACCGTGCGCAGTCCCTGTGGCTCGCGATAGGTCAT
>JBBSVF010000328.1:0-3560 GCA_038233745.1 Gemmatimonadales bacterium | reverse complement strand
TCCGTGCGACCGCCTTGCACGTGGTGGGCCCGGCCGAGACGCCGGCCATTCCCGTTGCACGTGGCAAGGGCGAGCAACTCGCCGCCGAGGAGCTCCGCCTGAGACACCGGTACCTCGATCTTCGGCGCGAAGAACTGCAGCGCAACATCTCGCTGCGACACCGCCTGTTGCAGCGCACGCGCTCATTCCTGAGTGCCGCTGGCTTCCTGGAAATAGAGACCCCGATTCTCACGAAACCGACACCGGAGGGAGCCCGCGACTACCTGGTGCCGAGCCGGGTGCATGCGGGGGAGTTCTACGCGCTGCCGCAATCGCCGCAGATCTACAAGCAACTGCTCATGGTGGCCGGATACGATCGGTACTTCCAGATCGCGCGCTGCTTCCGGGACGAGGACCTCCGCGCGGATCGGCAGCCGGAGTTCACGCAGATCGACATTGAAGCGTCGTTCGTGGCGCAGGACGACGTCACGACGCTCGCGGAAGCGCTGATCGCGGCGCTCTGGCGCGAAGGCGGCGGAACGTTCCCCGCGTCGCCCGTGCGCCGCATGACGTACGCGCACGCGCTGGAACATTACGGCATCGATCGCCCGGATCTCCGGTACGGGCTGGAGATCGAGGACCGCAGCGACGTCTGGCGCGCGGCGGAGGAATTCGCGGTCACGCGCTCGGCGCTCGACCAGGGTGGTCGTGTGCGCGGCATCCGCATCCCCGGCGCGGCCGCGTGGTCGCGGAAGCAGGTGGACGAACTGGAAGCGGTCGCCCGATCCGCAGGCGCCACGGGACTGCTACGGGTACGGCGGGCGAACGGTGTGCTCGAGGGGCCGCCCGTGAAGTTCCTGCCAGAGGGTGCGGGCGATCGCCTGGAGATCGCCGAGGGAGAGCTCGCCCTGTACGTGGCCGCTGGAGATGCGGTTGCGAATGCCGCGCTCGACCGCGTGCGTCAGGCGGTGGCGAACCGGCTTGACCTGCTGCGCGATGCGCCCAATGAGTTCGTCTGGATCACCGACTTTCCGATGTTCGAGCGCGACGCGGTCACCGGCGCGCTGGCTGCGGTGCATCATCCCTTCACGGCCCCGCATCCCGACGACGTCGCGCTGCTGGAGCAGGAACCGTGGAAGGCTCGCGCGCTGGCGTACGATCTGGTGCTCAATGGCACCGAACTGGGTGGCGGGAGCATCCGTATCCACGACCCGGCGCTGCAGCGTCGCATCTTCGAACTGCTCGGCATCGACGACGCCACGGCCCAGGCACGCTTCGGCTTCCTGCTGGAGGGACTGCGTTCCGGCGCGCCGCCGCATGGCGGCATCGCATTCGGATTCGATCGCATCGCCATGCTGCTCGCCGGTGCGAGCTCGTTGCGCGATGTGATCGCGTTCCCCAAGACCACCGCCGCGCGGGCGCTGTTCGAAGGCGCGCCCACCGCGGTGCCGGAGCAGGATCTCGAGGATCTGCACATCACAGTCAGCGAAGAGGCACGGTGAGCGACAGTTCCATCACGCAGAAAGTCTCGACCGAGGGCGCGGACATGCTCACCCTCGCAGGCGTCAATGACAGCAACCTCGTGGAGCTGTCACGCATCGGCGGCGTACGCGTGGCGCTGCGTGGCGACGCGATGTCGATTTCCGGACCGGCCGAGTTGGTCGAGCGGTCCGCGAACATCGCGCGGCGCATGGTGGACCGCGCGCGCCAGCGCATGGAGCTCACCACGGACGACGTGCTCCGGCTGGCCGAGGATGATGGAAGCGGTGGCGATCCTGCGTCGAGCGACGGCCGCATCGCGCTGCCTGGCGTGCGCAAGCTGATCCAGGCCAAGACCAGCGGGCAGGCGGAGTACCTGCAGAAGATCACCGATCACGACATCGTGGTGGGCATCGGTCCGGCTGGTACCGGCAAGACCTATCTCGCCGTCGCGGCCGCGGTGGATGCGCTCACGAAGAAGCGCGTCCGCCGGATCATTCTCGCGAGACCTGCCGTGGAAGCGGGCGAAAGTCTGGGATTTCTCCCTGGCGACATGCAGGCCAAGGTGGATCCGTATCTGCGCCCGCTCTACGACGCGCTCGACGAGATGATGCCGGCCGAACGTGTGCAGAAGGCACTGGAGACTCGCGTGATCGAGATCGCACCGCTGGCCTTCATGCGAGGACGCACGCTCAGCGACGCCTTCGTGATCCTGGACGAGGCACAGAATGCCACGGCCATGCAGATGAAGATGTTCCTCACGCGACTTGGCGTGAACTCGCAGATCGTGATCACCGGCGACAAGACACAGATTGATCTGCCCAAGCGGGAAGAGTCCGGTTTGATGCAGGTGGAGCGCATCCTGACCGGCATCGAGGGCATTGCCTTCCATTACTTCACCGAAGCGGATGTGGTGCGCCACCGCCTCGTGCGCGACATCATCAAGGCGTATGCGGAGGACGGGGACTGACCGGTGCCCGTGCATGTGGAGGTGGCGACCGAATCGCTCCGGAGTCCCGTGAGGCGTGATCGTCTTGCACGTCTCGCGCAGCGCGTCCTCCGCGCGGAGGGCATCCGCGACGCGCATGTCTCCATCACGCTGGTGGGCGACGCCGCCATCGCGCGCCTCAATCGTACGCACCTTCTGCACGCCGGCCCAACGGACGTGATCACCTTCCGGCTGCCGTCGGCTACAGGCGGTGTCCTCTCCGGCGACGTGTACATCGGCCTGGATGAGGCGCGCCGCAATGCGCGCGCGCACGGCGTGGGGGTGCGCGAGGAAGTCATCCGCCTCGTGGTCCATGGGGCATTGCACGTGGCCGGACATGATCATCCCGAGGGCGAGGGGCGACTCGCGTCACCCATGTGGCGCCGGCAGGAATCGCATGTCCGGCACGAGATGGCGCGCGCATGACGACCATTTCGGCGGTCGTCCTGGCGGTGAGCGTCACGGTGGCGTTCTGCGCCGCGGTGGCGGATGGCGCGCTGCTCGGGAGCGACGCCGAGCCCGACCCGGCAGTCGCGAGCCGGGGCGCCATACGCCAGGGCGAGTATGCGCACCGTGCGCTCTCGCTGCTCCGACTCCTCGCACATCTGGCGGCAGGGAGTGGTGTGGCGCGCGTGGTGGGCATCCAGCGCGGGGGCGGGGCCGTCGCCGCTGGCGAGGCGTTCGTCGCTGCCCTGCTGATCGTGGCCCTGGTAGAGGGCGGGGGACGCGCCGTGGGCTTCGCGACATCGCCGGCGTCGTACGTCCGCCTGCGCTGGTTCGTGCGCGGCGTGGAGATTCTCCTGGCCCCGGTGCTGAAGCTCGGACTTGTGGTCGACCGGCTGTTCGAACGACTGCTTCCGCCACCCAGCCTGGAGCAACGGGCCGAGCAGCGAGAGGAAGCCACCGAGCAATTTCGACAGGTGGTCACCGCGGAGGCCGATGTGTCGCGGGAGGAGCGGAAGCTCATCCATGGCGTGTTCTCGCTCGGTGATACCACCGTGCGCGAGGTGATGGTGCCGCGGGTGGACATCGTCGGCATTGATCGGGATACCCGCTGGAGCGAAGTGGTGGCGCGCGTGCGGAGCTGTGAGCACGCGCGCTTGCCGATCGACAT
>JBBSVF010000327.1:0-3569 GCA_038233745.1 Gemmatimonadales bacterium | reverse complement strand
AGACGCGAAGCCGCTTTCTTGCTTCTACAACCATATAGTTATATACTGTCGTTATGCTGATCCTCGGCTATGCGCTCGCAGCACTCATCGGCCTCTCCCTCGGACTCATGGGAGGCGGTGGCTCCATCCTCACCGTCCCCATCTTCGTCTACGTCCTCGGCTACAGCGCCAAGTCCGCCATCGCCATGAGCCTCCCGGTCGTGGGCACCACCAGCCTCGTGGGCGCACTCGGTCACTGGCGCGCCGGTAATGTCCAGCTCCGCACCGCGCTCATCTTCGGCGCCATCGCCATGGCCGGCGCGTATCTGGGCGCACGACTCGCCGTGTACGTCTCCGGCACGGTGCAGCTCACCCTGCTGGCGATCGTGATACTCGTCGCGGCCACCTCCATGTTCCGCAACTCGCGTCGCTCGGCGGCCGCGGGTATTCAGGGCGACGCGAATGCTGACGCGGCCTTCACGCTGCCCATCGGCAAGATGATCGCGGTGGGACTCGCCGTCGGTATCCTCACCGGCATCGTGGGGATCGGCGGCGGGTTCCTGATCGTCCCCGCCCTCGTGGTGCTGGGCCGAGTGCCGATGAAGCAGGCGATCGGCACATCGCTGCTGGTGATCGCGATGAACTCTGCCGCTGGCTTCATGGGCTACCTCGGACAAGTCGCCATCCCCTGGGGTTTTCTCGCGGGATTCACCGCGGTCGCCATCGCTGGCATCCTCGTGGGCACCTCCCTCGTGCGTCTCATCCCCGCCGCTCAACTCAAGCGCGGCTTCTCCGTCTTCCTCGTCGTGATCGGAGCATTCATGCTGTACAAGAATCGAGCGGTGTTCACGCGCACATCCGGCGCACCACCGCACATCGAGCGCTCGCTGCCCGCCAGGAGCCAGTCATGATCGTGAAGCGTTTCTACGACAGCAAGCTCGCGCAGACGAGCTACCTCATCGGCTGTGGCCGCACCGGCAACGCAGTGGTGATCGATGCCAATCGCGACATCGAGCAGTACATCCGCACGGCCGACGCGGAAGGCGTTCGCATCACGCACGTGACGGAAACTCACATTCACGCGGATTTCGTGAGTGGTTCGCGCGAGCTGGCCGCCAGCACCGATGCGGCGCTGTATCTCTCCGATGAAGGTGGCGAGGGCTGGCAGTACACCTGGGCGAGCGACGCAGGCGCCACCCTTCTCCACGACGGCGATTCGTTCTCCGTGGGCAACGTGGTGGTGGAGGCGGTGCACACCCCCGGTCACACGCCGGAGCATGTGAGCTTCCTCATTACCGACACGGCGGCGGCCGACGCGCCGATCGCAATGGTGACTGGCGACTTCGTGTTCGTGGGCGACGTGGGCCGTCCGGACCTCCTCGAGAGGGCTGCGCAGGTACACGGCACCATGGAGGCTTCAGCGCGCGCACTCTATCACTCGCTGCAGAAGTTCGCCGAGCGGGAGGACTGGTTGCAGATATGGCCCGGTCACGGTGCGGGATCGGCGTGCGGCAAGGGACTGAGTGCGGTGCCTCACAGTACTGTGGGTTACGAGCGTCGCTTCAACTGGGCGTTCACAGTTGCCGATGAAGACGAGTTCGTTAGCATGGTGCTCGCCGGCCAGCCCGAACCGCCGAGGTACTTCGCGGAGATGAAGCGCATCAACCGGGATGGCCCGCGCGTTCTCGACGGATTTCCGGAACCGGTGCGGTGCGCCGATGATGAGCTGCAGCCGCTGCTTCAGTCCGGCGCTATCGTGGTGGACACGCGTTCGGCCGCAGAATTCGCGGCGGGTCATGTGCACGGCACGCTGAATATCCCCCTCGACAACTCATTCACCACGTGGGCTGGCTGGCTGCTGCCATACGACACGGATTTCCATCTTATCGTGGACAGTCAGGTTCCGGGGCGCGTGCAGACGGCGGTGCGTGATCTCGCCATGATCGGCCTTGACCGTGTGGCGGGGGTGTTTCAGGCGAGTGCAGTTACCGGAGGGGCGCTCAGTGCTGGAGCGGAGAGGGCGGGCGGTGAGGGTGCTGAGCACTCGCGGGGCGCCGAGCGTGTGGAGCAGATCACTCCTCAGGAGTTGGCCGAGCGGATGCAGCGTGAACAGTTCACCATCGTGGATGTGCGGGGTGCATCCGAATGGAAGGAAGGACATGTGCCCGGCGCCATCAACATACCCGTCGGCTATCTCGCGGAGCGTATCGGGAGCATTCCGCGAGACATGCCGATCGTGCTGCACTGCCAGAGTGGTGCTCGCTCCGCCATCGCATCCAGTGTGATGCTGCGCGAGGGAGTGCCGGTGCTGAATCTCGTGGGTGGCATGAGCGCGTGGCGCCAGGCAGCACTCCCGGTGGAGCAGTGAGCCGGCGTGCGATGACGCCCGACGTGCTCGCGCTCGTTTCCTCGCGGTTCAGGGCGCTGGGCGTGCCGGCCAGGCTGGAGATCCTCAACTGTCTCCGCGCTGGTGAGCGCACGGTGAGTGAGCTCGTGGAGGAGACAATGCTGGGGCAGGCCAACGTCTCGAAGCATCTGCAGCTCCTGCACGCCACCAACTTCGTGAGTCGTCGCAAGGATGGTCTCTTCGTGTATTACGCGCTCGCCGATGAGAGCGTGTTCCTGCTCTGCGATCTCATGTGCGGCAGGCTGGTGGCCGAGTCCGAGGCGCGACAGCGGTTGCTGGCGGCGCGGTAACAGGTCCACTCACTTCCACCGAACTCCGACATGTCTCTTCACTCGCTGCTCCTGGCTCCGTGGCCCTGGTACGTGGCTGGCCCGGTCATCGGGCTGTTCGTGCCCGCACTGCTGCTCACCGGCAATCGGGTGTTCGGCATCTCCAGCAATCTTCGGCATGTCTGCGCCATCGCGATTCCGGGGCGAGTGGAATTCTTCCGCCATGACTGGCGCCGACTGGGCGGCTGGAATCTCACCTTTGCGCTCGGTGTGATTCTCGGTGGTGCGATCGCCGGATATTGGATGTCGAATGGCACACCCGTGCAGCTCTCGGCGGCCGCCCACACCAGCATTGCAGGGCTTGGGGTGCGCGATTTTGGCGGGCTCGTTCCGCGACAGCTCTTCAACTGGGGTGCGCTGTTCACGGTGCGCGGGGCCACGATGCTGTTGGGCGGAGGCTTTCTCGTGGGTTTCGGCACCGCGTATGCGGGCGGGTGCACGTCGGGTCATGCCATCAGCGGACTCGCCGATTTTCAGCTTCCTTCGCTCGTGGCGGTGGTGGGGTTCTTCGCGGGTGGGTTGATCGGGACGTGGCTGATTCTTCCGCGACTGCTCGGCGCGTGAGCATGTCGACGACTCCCGTTATCCGCGCCGAAGGTTCGAGGTCATCGGCCTCGCTGATTCCGTACCTGCTGCTCGGCACCCTCTTCGGGATCGTGCTCACGAAGAGCGAGGTGATTTCGTGGTTCCGGATCCAGGAGATGTTCCGCTTTCAGGCATTTCACATGTATGGCGTCATCGGCTCGGCGGTGATCACTGCAGCGATCTCGCTGCAGATCATTCGTCGCTCGGGGGTGCGTGCCGTCACCGGCGAGCCCATCGTGATTCCACCGAAGTCACTTGGTCGGGGAATT
>JBBSVF010000326.1:0-3573 GCA_038233745.1 Gemmatimonadales bacterium | reverse complement strand
GTAACGTAGTAGGTAGATCCCCGGGAGGCAACCGACGCAGGTGCCACGCAGGTCTCCTACCGTTCCTGCAGCCTCGTGACGACTCGCTCTGAACCGGTGAACGACTCGCAGGACGATGCCGTCGTGGACGTTGCGGCGTACTCGCCCCTGCTCGAGCAACTGCGCGACGGCTGCGTATTGCTGGACGATTCACTGCGTATCCGCTTCCTGAACGCGGTCGCACGCAGCGATATGGCCCGGGGCGGCGTGGATCCCGCCTCGCTACTGGGTGCCGAGCTCTGGACACTCGCGCCGTATGAGCCAGACTCGCGCGAACGTGTCGCGGTAGAGACCGCTCGCAGGGAGCGGTCCTCGAACCACATGAGTACCCGAGGACCCATGAGCGGAGTCTGGGTCGAGTCCGAACTTGTCCCGGTGCCTGGCGGCATGGTGCTCTATTACCGTGACATCACGGCCTACGTCCAGGCCGAACGCGCTCGCGTGGCCGTTGAAAGCGAACTCCGCGAGACGGCGCAGCGACTTCGCGTCGTCATTCGCGAGGCCCCGCTCGCGGTCATTCTGGTCGACCGCGATCTGCGCATCCAGCACTGGAATCCCGCCGCCGAGGCGATCTTCCAGTGGACGGAGGAAGAGGTGCGAGGGGGGCTTCTGCCTTACGTGCCCGAGGAGGAAACAGAGCGCTTCCGTGAGAGTGTCAGCGAGGCGCTGGCCGGCAGCCATTTGCGGGCGCGTCCCGCACGGCGGCGTCGCAAGGATGGGGTCGTGCTCGATGTGCTGCTCTCCACCGCCACCCTGCTGGACGACAGCGGCAATCCCATCGGCCTGATCGGGATGGTCGCGGACATCTCGGACCAACGGCGCCTTGAAGCTCGCGTGCGCATGGGGCAGAAAATGGAGGCCGTCGGCCAGCTCGCCGGCGGAGTGGCGCACGACTTCAACAATCTGCTCACCGCGATCAAGGGATTCACGGCGCTCCTCCAGCTGAGCGTCCCATCCGATCCGCAGTCCAGCGAATTCCTGGAGGAAATTGACAAGGCCGCTGATCGCGCGGCCGGGCTCACTGCGCAGCTCCTGGCCTTCAGCCGCCGCCAACTGTTGCGTCCCGAAGCGCTGGATCTCAATGCCCGCATCCGCGACGTCGAGCGGATGCTGCGACTGCTGCTCGCGAGCGCAGGCACGCTCACACTGGAGCTGGCTCCCGGCCTTGATCGGGTGCTGGTGGATCCTGGGCAGATCGAGCAGGTGCTCCTGAACCTCGTCGTGAATGCTCGCGACGCCCTGAACGGCCGGCCCGATGGGCACGTGGTCATCGCAACACGAAACGTGCAGCTTCGCGACGAGTTCATGCACTGGGGCACGGAGCCGGTGCCTGGTGACTATGTCTGCCTGGACGTGCGCGACAACGGCATGGGAATGGACCGCGCCGTGCAGCAGCGAATCTTTGAACCGTTCTTCACCACGAAACCAACCGGGCAGGGCAACGGACTGGGTCTCGCCACGGTATTCGGGATCGTGAAACAGAGTGCCGGCTACGTATGGGTGAGTAGCACCCCCGGCGACGGTGCGACCTTTTCCGTGTTTCTCCCCCGTGCAGACCATCCCGGCGACGAGGGGGAAACCGCAGAGCAATCGTCCAGCCCCGGAGCGAAACGCGTGCTCCTGGTGGAGGACGAGCACGCCGTGCGCAGGGTAGCGCGACGTGCACTGGAACTCAACGGTTATCAGGTAATCGACGTCGCCAGCGGTGAAGAGGCCATCGAAGTCGCCGCCCGCGAGCACTTCGATGTGCTGGTGACCGACGTCATGATGCCCGGCATGCTCGGGACAGCAGTGGCCGAGCAGCTGCGCGCCACCCGGCCGGATCTTCCAGTGCTCTTCATGTCGGGACATGCACAGGACGTGGTGCGCCGCGGGCTCATGGACCCCGGCACTCCATTCCTCAGCAAGCCGTTCAGCCCCTCCCAATTGGCGAACGGCGTACGCGACGCGATTGCCCACATGCGCAATATGGGCAGTCGTGGCGGACCAACGCTGCTCTGAAACGCCCTCGCTACTTTCGCTTCACCAGAATCACGGGCCCGTTGTTGGCACTCGTCCCGAACCGCTGGGCCGCACTCGCGGCGCTCAGGTAGCGCACCTCCGCTACCTCGCGTCCCATCGTCGTGCGAAGGTCATCGAGCTTCATCAGCGACTGGCCCTCGAACGAAACCTGCACCGCACCCGCATTTGCCGTGGTACCGGACAGTCCGCGGAACACCAGATAGTTGGACCGCATCAGGCGGATGACATCGTACAGCGACTGATCGGCGACCCCCCGCTCCTCGATCTCAGCCGCGGTCAGCACGCTGACGTCGTTGCTGAAAGTGCCGCCCTCGCCGGCCCGCTGCGCAGCGCAGCCACTCATCGCGAGCGATCCCCCCAGCAGCGCAATGTACACGAGTCTGACAAGCATTCTGGCCCCCCGGAGTGATGATGTCGCATCGCCGCAGCACGCGAACACAAGCGAGTCGGCCGAACCTCCCGAAGCTGCCTCCGGAAAGACCGCGAGGGAAGACTCTGCCCCCGCACCCGTTGCGCTCTCCGGCGGCGTTTCACACTGTAGACGCAGAAATTCCACTCTTCCCTCAGTCCATCCACCACCATGCGCCGCCTCTCGACCCTGCTCCTTGCCATTACACTGCCTGCGGCGCTGTCTGCCCAGCAGCCCACCACGCCGCAGCCGAATCCGGTAACCGCATCGTTCCGCGGTCGCACGATGAGCCTGCAGCGCAACATCGCCCAGGCCTTCGATTCCATTCCCGAGTCGATGTTCGGCTACCGCCCAACGCCCACCCAGCTCACCGTGGGAAACGTCGCACAGCATCTCGCGAACGACAACTACTTCTACTGCGGCAACTTCGGCGACATGAAGCCGACGAGATCGGCCGAGGAGATGGCGACGCCGGATTCGGTGAAGGCCACATGGCCCAAGGCTGCACTCGTGAAGAATCTCAAGGAGTCGCTGGCCTTCTGCGAGTCGGCGTTCACTCAGCTGGATGACGCGAAACTGGCCGAGGGGTTCACGATGACCTTCGGGGCGAACTCCCGTCCGTCAACTCGCGCCGCAATGGCGCTGGGCCACGCGATCGACCTGGCCGACCACTACAGCCAGATCGCGAATTACATGCGCCTGAACAACATGCTGCCGCCCACGGCGCTGCCCAGGCCGGCACGCTGAACCACGCCGGCGCGCGCGCCGCGCCACCGCAGCACTGCACACCAGAACGCTCCCGGCCGCTCGACGTCAGCCGGGAGCGTTCGTGTCTGTATCGTCCTCGCCGATGTCCTCGTTCCAGAGCCGGGGATTTGCCGCGATGAACTTGTGCATCATCGCCACACAGCGCGGGTCATCGCGCATCTCCACGCGCACCCCTCCCTCGGCGAGCAACGCCTCCTGGCCGAGGAAGGTCTGGTTCTCGCCGATCACCACGTGCGGGATGCCGTACAGCAGAATGGCGCCAGTGCACATCGGACAGGGCGAGAGCGTGGTGTACAGCACGCAGTCGCGATAGACAGCGGCCGGCTGTCGCCCGG
>JBBSVF010000325.1:0-3625 GCA_038233745.1 Gemmatimonadales bacterium | reverse complement strand
GGCCCCCGCCGCCCACTGAGTCTGTTCACCAGCCTCGCGCGCAATCCCGAGCGCGAGATCGTCGAAGTACTCCAGGCAGCGCGGGTGCACATCCGCGCTCTCGCGCGCGGCCACGATGAACTGGAGCGCGTCGCGCTCGGTGGCAAAGGGAATCGCGAGCCCCACCACATCCTCGGGCAGCGGCAGCAACCCAAGCTCCGCCTCGAGCACCACACCAAGCGTCCCTTCACTGCCCACGAACCAGTCCACCGGATCGTGAGCCATCGCATAGCCCACGGTGTTCTTCTCCAGCGCCGTGCGCCGCATCTCCATGATCGAGCCGTCGGCGAGCGCCACCTTGAGCGCGCGCACATGAGGACGCGTGGCGCCGTACCGCAGCGAGCGCGCCCCCGAAGCATTGCACGCGATCGCCCCACCGATCGTGCAGTCCTCCCAGCTCGTGGGATCCGGCGCGAACAACAACCCCTCGGCCTCACACGCTCTCGCGAGATCGGCCACGATCACACCGGGCTGCACCCGCGCGGTGCGCGCCGTGGTGTCGATGTCGAGAATCGCCGACATCCCGCGCAGCGAGAGCAGCACTCCATGATCCACGATGGACGCGCCGGTGGTGCTGGTCTGCCCGCCCGCCGCCGTCACGGCGCGGCCACTGGCATTCGATTCCGCGAGCAGCTCCACCACTTCGTCAGCACTCGCCGGACGCGACACCCCGTCGGGCACCATCACGAGCCCCGAGGCGTCGGCGGAATACGCACGACGCACATCGGCATCGGTCACCACCGGCGCGCTGTGAGTCATGCGCTGCGGAAGTGCACCACGGTGGCGGTGCAGACATCGGGGATCTCCAGCAGCGCTTCGCGCACACCGGCCCGCACACTGCCATCCACACTGATCGCCGCCAGCGCCTCTCCCCCCTGCGCCAGCCGCGCCTGATGATACTCGGCGATATTCACCCCGTTGTCACCGAGCACGGTGCCCACGCGCCCGATCACGCCGGGGACATCGTTGTTGGTGAGGATCACCAGCGTATCGCGCGGCGCCACATCCACATGAAAGCCGCCAATGCGCGTGAGCCGCGCCGGCGAACCTTCGGGCGCCACACCCTGCACGGCGAGCTCCTGCATGCCGCCGCCAAGGCTGATCTGCACCGCATACGGATGGCCCAGCATCGCCGACTCCGACGTCGACAGCTCCACCCCACGCGACTCGGCCAATGACCGCGCATTGATGAGATTGAGACGCTCCACATCCACCGTGCCTTCAAGCAATCCTGCCGCGGCAGAGGCGAGCAGGATGTCGGCCGAACCAGCCAGGCCGGGCCCGATGCGCATGGAGAGACGCTGCACCGAGCGCACACCGCGGTCCGCGAGGATCCCGCGCGCCACCGCGGCCGCACGCCGCGCCACGAGCAGCGAGGGCTGGATGTTGCGGAAGTCGCCCGCACCCGCGCCCGCCACATTGATGGAGCGGGAAAGTTCGTCGTGCAGCAGCGCATCACGCACCGCAGCGCATGCGTCGACAGCCACATTGCGCTGCGCCTCCGCACTCGACGCGCCGATGTGCGGCGTGAGCAAGGTGTGCGGCGCCGTGCGCAGCGGGTGATCGGGGGCGAGGGGTTCCTTCGTGAAGGCGTCCACTATCGCGCCGCGAAGCTTCCCGCTCTCCAGCACCGCCACGAGTGCAGCCTCCTCCACGATGCCGCCGCGCGCCATGTTCACCACGATGGCGCCATTCTTCATGCGCGCCAGCTCGCGTCGCCCCACCATGCCCTCGGTTTCCTCGGTGAGCGGAGTGTGCACGGTGAGCACATCGGCCACGTCGCACGCTTCCTCGAGTGTGGCCAGGCGGCGCACGCGCAGCGCACGAAAGCGTTCCTCGTTCACATAGGGATCGTACGCGACCACATCCATCCCGAACGCCAGCGCGCGTGTGGCAACCTCGCCGCCGATGCGGCCGAGTCCTACGATCGCGAGCACCTTTCCCTTGAGTTCGGTGCCGAGGAGTTTCGAGCGATCCCAGCGCCCCTCGCGCATGGACATCGCCGCGTCCACCAGATGCCGGATGAGCCCCAGCACGGTGCCGAAGAACAGCTCGGCCACCGCCACCGTGTTGCCGGCGGGGGCGTTGATCACCGCAATGCCCAGCGAGGTGGCGGTCTCGATCGCGATGTTGTCGACGCCGACGCCGGCGCGCCCCACAACCTTCAGCCGCGTAGCGCGGCGCAGGAGTTCGTCGGTGACTTTCGTGGCACTGCGGCCCACGAAGGCATCGTAATCGGCGATGCGCTCGAGCAGCTCCGCAGGCGGCAGCGTCGGCACTTCGTCAACCTGAAACGAAGGCTCGGCGGCGAGCAGGGCGACGCCATCGGGATCGATGTCGTCAGTGACGAGGATGCGGTAGGTCACGGGTGGCAGGAGAACGCTGGTCCGGTGAAGCTGTGCCGCCCCCCGGTATTTCGGGGCAGGGCATGGGCAGATTGAACGGAACGAGGCATATTCGGGTCCATGACTACCGTCTCGCGCAATGACAGGCTGTGGGACCTCGCCACGCTCGCGCTGGTCGTGCTGGGCGCGGTGCTGATCTGGATCTCGATCACACAGCTCCGGAGCATCTCCACCCTCTCCTACAAGCACCCCGGCCCGCGCAGCGAGAGCGCCCTCCGAGCGGCCGATCATGCACGATATCTGGCGTACGCCGGAGCCGCCACGATCGTGGCCGGATGTGTGGTGGGGGCCATCGGCGCCGTGCGCATCACCCGCCGCCCGAACATGCCGGTCAGCTGATCGTCATTCTCCCCTCGGCCACCAGCACCGTCGCGCCACCCACGCGCACTTCGGTGAGCACGCCATTGGCGACGTGTGCCTCCACCTGCAGAATCGAAGGCCGCTCCATTTCGAAGCCCTGTTCCACAACCCAGCGATGGCGCGCATCCCGCTCGGGAGAACGCGTCGCGAGATAGGCCCCGAGCGCCGCGCACGCCGAGCCGGTGGCCGGATCCTCGGCGATGCTCATTCCCGGCACGAAGGATCGCGCATGCCAATGCGTGCCCTCGCGCAGGCCGCCTGCGCAGAACACGAACAGCTCGGCGGCCCACGCACCACGCAGCTCGCGCTCCCACAGCGCGGTGTTCACGCGAGCGCGGCGCACCGCGTCCATGCCCGTGAGCGGTACGTAAAGAAAGGGCAGGCCGAAGCTCGCGGACTGGGGCGCCAGCTCGTCGTCGCGCAGGTCAGCGACATCGAGGCTCAACAGCGCGGCGAGAGTCTCGCGTGACGGCGGCGGCGGGCCGAACTCGGGCGTCGAGGTGAGACGCAACTGACAGTGCACCGGAATGCCATCGCGACTTTCGATCACCACCGGTACCGGCCCCACGCCCTCTTCGAAGATCACCGTCGTCTGCGGCCCGTGAAGCGAAAACTCACCGATCGCCGCCAGCACATGCGCGGTGCCCACCGTGGGATGCCCCGCAAAGGGCAGCTCGCCCCCCGGCGTGAAGATGCGCAGCCGCCTGGTGTTCGCCGGGTCCGCCGGCGGATACACGAACGTTGTCTCGGAGAAGTTGAACTCGCGGGCGATGGAGAGCAGCAGCTCTTCGGGAATCGCCCGCGCATCGGGAATCACCGCG
>JBBSVF010000324.1:0-3628 GCA_038233745.1 Gemmatimonadales bacterium | reverse complement strand
GGAGCGGCCTTGCTCGGGTACCATCGGTGGCTGGGGCAGCCACGCAAGTGCGATCCCGCGGATTCAATGCGTGGTGCGCGCCTGGGACCGAGTTTCGCGCCGGATCGCGCTCGGTCCGCTCTGGAGTCTGCAGGGCTTTCGGCTGTGGAGCTGAACACGGCTGAGCTCTCCAGCCGGGTGGCAGAGCTATTGGCAGGGGGCGCAGTTGTGGGCTGGTTCCAAGGGGCCATGGAGTTCGGTCCGCGCGCCTTGGGCGGGCGAAGCATCCTCGCCGATGCCCGCGACCCAGGAATGCAGGAGCGTTTGAATGGGCTCGTGAAGCGACGTGAGAGCTTTCGACCCTTCGCGCCAGCCGTGCTGGCGGAGCGAGCGGGCGACTGGTTCATGATCTCTCAACCGGCGTCCTACATGACCACTGTCGCGGAAGTGAGGCACGTCCGCACGCTGCCCGCGGCCACCCACGTGGACGGAACTGCTCGGGTACAGACCGTTGACGCAGATCGGGCACCGGCCTTTCACGCCCTGCTGCGCGCATTCGAAGAGCGCACCGGTTGTCCTGTACTCGTAAACACCTCGTTCAACGCTCGCGACGAGCCGATTGTGTGTACGCCGGAAGACGCCTTGGCATCTGCCGTCACGCAGGGGCTGGATGCACTGGTGATCGATCGCTGGCTCGTGGTATTGTCAGAACAGCGCAGATCTCCACCGATGCACATGCTGCCAGACGAGCGACGCCGGCCAGATCTGCCGAGCACGGCCGTCGCGCGTCGCTTTGCGCTCGAGCTGTCGCTGGTCACTGCCATCGCATCGGCGTTCGCGTTGCGAAGTTCCCGCGCGCCGCTGCCAGGGGTTGCGCTCGGTTTGCTGTCGATCGCGATCATGATCGGCGCACTGGTGATGCCCAACGCATTCCAGCAACCAGCCGGAGCGTGGCTGCGACTGAGCGCTTCACTGGCGCGTGTGTTCTCTCCGCTACTTCTCGGCCTGGTCTATCTGCTTATCCTGACACCGATCGCGGTGATTCGGCGTTCGTTTCACACCCCTCTGAGTCGCGATCGGCGGGCGGCGTCCTTCTGGACAACGCGCGATTCTCGCGATGCTGCAGACGTCCGCAGCGCGATGAAGCATCAGTCGTAGTCACGGGTATCAGGAATGGCGCTGGACGCGACATTCGAGCACCTTGCATACGGTCCACTGCGATCTTTTTTCGGAGGCGAATGTGCGAATGCCGCGTTCAACGGTCCTGCTCGTTGCCGCTTTGCTTGCAACCGGTTGTCATCACGGCGGAGCCGATCTGCCGATCACCGGCAACCGGGGTGATCCATACACGGTCACCTCGGCGGAGCTGAAGTCGGCGGCCCACGTCAACCTCTACGACTTCGTAGCCGCGCAGAGGCCGCGCTGGCTCGTGTCGCCGAACGCCCGCGCGCTCCCCATCTTCGTGTACATGGATGATGCGCAGCTCGGGGGAATCGCGACGCTCAAGTCACTAACCCCGGGGATGTTGTCATCCATCAGATACTATGACGCATCAGCGGCGCAGCAGCGGTTCAATATTCACAATGTCGGCCCAGTCATTCAGTTGATAGCTCGCTGAATCTGCAGGAATGCAGCGAGATGGGTGTCGGATGCTTGCTTCCTGGGATGCGCGGCATCGTTCCGACATACGCATGAAGAAGGGGCCGGCTCGCGAATCGAGCCGGCCCCTTCTTCATCCTCAGGTCTGTCCGTCGGACGTCACTTCGGAGCAGGCGGGATGCGATCGATGAAGTAGATGATCGCGGGGTTGAGGTATGCAGCCGTCTGCGGAGCGCCCGTGGCCGGGGTTGACGCTGGGAACAGATACGCTGACATCGCCGAGCCACCCGCGCGGTAGCCTGCCGTGGCGCCAACCAGGCCGTCCTGGGGAGTGCCTGCAGGAGCGGTTGCGGTGTAGATGGGCGTGGCGGAGGACGCTGCCGTTGCGCGAATCGTGAAGGTGCCGGTATCGCGCACAACGTAGCCGCCCGCGGAGCGGGATGGGACGCTCGCGAAGGTGGCAACAGCCGGAAGAGGGGATGTGGCCGTGGAGGTGATGTACCCGGTCGCTGTGGCCGGCACGCCGCCCGGTCCCGTGGCATTCACGAGCCGCACCGCGATCTGGTTGTCGCCAACCGTCGGTGGGGTGTCATCGATCATGACGAAGCGAATGCCGCCAGCACCGCGACTGCCGACGAGCATCAGCGTCACGTTCTTGTTGGCGTCGATCGTGATCGTCGTATCGTGCAGGATCGTGCTGGTGACGGCAATGGCCGAATCCGTCGGGAACACCCGGATGTGCCTGGGCTTCGCCTCGGTGGCCTGATGAGGCGTGCCGGTGCGGAAGGGCATACCGTAGCTGGTCGCACTGACCACCGAGTTGGCGGACCACTCGACCTGATCGACCATTCGAATGTCGATCGAGCCGCCGTCCGGAACGGCGTTGATGAAGCGCACGCCGCCGAGCGGAGGGCGCGGATTGGTCTGAATTCCATCATCGTGGCACGCCGCGAGCGCGGCAAGTGCGAGGGGTGCAATCAGAATTCGTGAAAAACGCATTGGGATAGGTTCCCTAGTGGATCGTGAGAGGAGAAACCCTGGCGGGAATGCGAAGGGAGGTTCCGGTGCCGCCACCCGGATCTGGACGCGATCCATCGGTCGCTGATCCGAGCAGACTCGTACGAGAGATCACAAGCGCGAGAGCCGCGGCAATGCCAACACCCAGCGCGATCGTCCGGCCCCGCGAATGCTGCTGGAGGCTCACCTGGGAGATGTAGTTCTTCGAGAACGGGACAGGTTCACCGGCCCACTGGTTCGTCTGCCCATTCAGATACCGGACTGATGAGATTCGCACGAGGTACGCGGTGTCGGTCGGACTCGTATCCACCAGCCCGGTGACCCTGGCGGCAGAGGGTCCGATGCGGTCACCGAGTGCCACGCGAGCACGGTCGTTCAGGTCCAGCACCACCGTGGTGCCGGGTTGCGGCGCCGTCTCCAGCACGCGCGTCGAGTAGCACGCGACCGTCGAGAGACTGACTCCCAGAACCGCGGACTTCCACGACCGCGTCCACGTACCGGGCGCTGCCGCCCGGCACGAGAACATGGTGTGGACGAATCCCGGAGTCACTTACCTCGACCCCACGCCGAAGCCGTAGGTGTTCGTCTGGGCCTCCCAGAGCGGGCCGGTGAGCGAGTTGTAGAACGGCTCGCGGCGGGCATCCATCTCCTGGTAAGGCACGGGCCACATCTGCGGCGACCCAACCGGCAGGTCACCCCAGCCACGGCTGTCGTGGAACCATTCGGCATAGCCCGAGAAGATGGTCTCCATGCGCTTCTCCCACTTGACGGCCTCGAAGAGCGTTCCGCACTCGAGGGCCCCACCGGCGCCGGTGGGCGCCCGCGGCACGCACGACGTGGCGCTTCCGCCAGGCTGCGCGGGGGCGCGGCTGGCCGCCGTCGCTGCCGCCGGGAAGGGCGCGAGGCCATTCTCGACTCGCGTGATATTCACGAGCGCCACGGCTTCGTTGGAGCGATTCAGCTTGATCAGGGCCTCCGCCTTCAGCATGTCGCTCTCCGCCTTCGTCATGTAGTTCCACGGACCCGCGAGACT
>JBBSVF010000323.1:0-3649 GCA_038233745.1 Gemmatimonadales bacterium | reverse complement strand
GTCGTCCGTGATGATCAGTGCCCCATCCGGCGCGGTAGCGAGTCCCACGGGCCGGTGCTGGGCGGTGCCGGGCTGAAGCTGTGCATCGGGCACGCCCGCGAAACCGTTCGCGAAGGTCTCGTACGCCGCGCTGGCGGTGGCTCCCGACATGGGCTGAAACACCACACGATAGCCTTCCTGTGGCTGCGGTGCGCGGTTCCACGACCCATGGAAGGCAATGAAGGCGCCGTTGCGGTAATGCTCGGGGAAGGCCGCTCCCGTGTAGAACATCAGTGACATCGGCGCCCAGTGCCCCGGATAGGCAGCAATGGGTTCCTTCTTCGTGGTGCAGCGATCGGTCTTCGTGCCGTCGCCGCCGTATTCGGGAGCGTTGACGAGTGTCTTCTTGTCCATCGCGTAATAGCAGTATGGCCATCCGAAATCATCGTTCTGGTTCACCTGGATGAACTCCTCGCCCGGATTCGCTGCCTGATATTCCGTCGTGGGGAACACCTTGGGCCAGTTGTCGTGGAGCTGGTCGCGCCCGTGCTGCGTCTGGAACAGGACGTTGCCGGGTCCGACAGTGAGCCCCATCCCATTGCGGATACCCGTGGCGAATCGCGCCCCCGCGCTGAAGTGCTGGTTGAGGGTGCCAGCGTCGAACTTCCAGGTGCCGGCGCGCGTCGCGAGTTCGGTGCAGGGATCCACACCGGGAGACTCGACCTTGCGATCGGTCTGCTGGCAGGAGTTTGAGGCGGACCCCACGTTCAGATACAGCGCACCGTCGGGGGCGATGACGAAGTTCCGGGCGCGATGCCCGGTGAACGGAAGATTGTCGACGATCACCTCAGTGGCCGTGGTCGGCACGAGCGCCGTGTCGGCACGCGCATGGCGCACGATGCGGGTACCTTCGTCAACATAGAGATAGCCATTGGCGAGTCCGATGCCCGTGTTGCCCTTGCCGGCGATGCGCTGAATGATGTCGGCTTTCCCGTCGTGATTCGTATCACGCATCGCCACGAATGCGGCCGGTCCTGCGCCCGCATCGGATTTCTGGCCGCCCTCGATGGTGGTGTAGACGTCGCCATTGGATGCGACGACCACATGGCGCGCCCTGCCGATGCTGTCGCCGAAGATCGTCGCGCAGAACCCTGCGGGCAGGGTGAGGCCGGCGTTGTCGCCTGCGCAGGTCACGGGTTTCGCAGCGGTGCTGGCGGCAGCGCTGTCCGCGATGCGGGCAGTGTCACCGCTGGTGCACGCCGCAGCGGCGAGGAGCGAGAATGAGACAAAGAGCGGGCGACGCATCGAACGGAGCCTCCAGCGGGCATGGGTCGGACGCTGGGCGGCAAGAATTACACCGAAGGCACTCAACGCCCACGTGGGCGGCGGCATAGAGTATGTGAAGACCGTCCCCCAGCCTGGAGTTGTCACGCATGACGCGATCTGTCTCACGCGCCCTGCTCGTCGTCGCGCTGTTTGCGGGTGCGACCGCAGTGCCGGCCCTGTCCGCACAGCAATCCGTTGCCGCCAGCAAGGCGCTGCTCGCCGACGAGCACTATGTCCGTCCCCCCGCCGACATTGCAGCGCTGGTAACCGCGCCACGACAGCGGAACAGCATGCTGGGGCAGCAGAGTCCGGATCGCCGGCACTTTCTCGCAGTGCACAACGAAGGATTGGGCGTGGCGGCGAAGTTCGGAAAGTCCCATTACTACCTTGGTGGGCTCCAGGTGGACTATCAGGCCGATCGCGTGCGCAGCTTCACGACGCGTGGACTGAGTGCCATGGAAATCGTCGATGCCACGACCGGCCGCTCGACGGCGGTGGAGATTCCCTCGGGTGCCACGGCGAGTTCGCCGAGCTGGTCGCCGGACGGTGCACGTCTGGCGTACTTCGCGAACTTCGATGACGCGTCGTACCTCTACGTCGCCGACGCCGCCACCGGGCGTGCACGTCGTCTCACCTCGCGTCGCGCGCAGCCGGTGCTTTCCACCTCGCTGGACTGGGCGCCCGATGGCAGCGCGCTCTACGTAGCGCTCGTGCCGGAGAACCGAGGGCCGGCGCCGCGCGCTGCCACCGTCGCTGACGGACCGCTGGTCCGGGTGAACACCGGCGCGAAGCTCAAGACGCGCACCTACGCCAGCCTGCTCAACGACCCGTACGAGAAGTCTCTGCTCGAGTATTACGGCACGGCCCAACTCGCACGCGTGGACATGCGAGGCAGCGTACAATCCGTGGGTACGCCGAGAATGATCCAGTCGGTGGATGTGTCGCCGGATGGTCAGTACCTGCGTGTAGCCGCTGTCCGGCAGCCGTTCTCGTACGTGCTTCCGGTAAGTGCCTTCGGGACGACACAGGAGCTGTGGACGCGTGATGGCCGGCTGGTGACGACGCTCGCCACGCGAGACCTGCCGGACACCGACGATGACATCTCGGGTCGCTCGGACACAGATAGCAGTCGCCGCAGCTTTACATGGCTGCCGGATGGCTCGCTGGCCTTCCTGCAGCAGGACCGTGCACCAAAGGGCGCCCGCGGCGCGTCGACGGCGGATTCAACCGACGCATCGCCGAGCGACAGCGCTCGTGGACCGCGGCCGAAGGACCGGCTTTACCTCTGGCGCGCGCCGTTCAATGTCGCCGACCCGACAGCGTTGGTGGAGAGTGACAATCGCATCGCCGGTTTCGTGATGGGCAGCGATGGCCGGACGGTGCTGCTGAGCGAGAGTACGAATGGCATGGCGCACACCTACGCGGTGACGATTGCCCAGCCGACGGTGAAGCACACGATCTACCGGGCCCGCGCTGCGCAGGTGGGATTCCGCGGCGGGTTCGGCGGTAGCGCGCGTGCCAGCGGCGATGACAACAGCTTCTACGCCAATCCCGGCACTGTGGTGCTGCTCGAGAACGGACCGACGCTCACGGCGCTCATGAGCAGCGACGGCGGCAGCGTCTACCTGGAGGGCACGCGCTTCGCTCGCGATCCCCTGGCCACCGCGCCGCGCTCGTTCGTCGATCGGGTGGACGTGGCCACCGGCCGCAAGACTCGCCTGTTCGAGAGCGACACCGCGCTGTACGAGAGCAATCCGATCCCGATCGACAACGAATACACGCAGTTCGTGATCACCCGTGAAACCGAAACGACAGTCCCCGATCAGTTCCTGCGCGACCGGTCAACGGGCAATCTCCGTCAGCTCACGCACAATGTGGATGTGACGAGCGCCATCACGCGCCTGCCACGACGCACCATCACCGTGACGCGCGCCGACGGCAAGAAGCTGTACGTGAACGTGACGTTTCCGGCCACCTGGCGCGAAGGGCAGCGCCTGCCGGCGATGTTCTGGTTCTATCCGTATGAGTACACCGACCAGACAGCCTACGACCGGACGCGCCGCACCCTGAACAAGCACCGGTATCCGGTGGCCAACCCGCGCTCCATGGAAATCATGGCCACGCAGGGCTACGCGATCGTGCAGCCGGACATGCCGATCTTCGGCCCCACCGGGCGCATGAACGACAACTACATCACCGACCTGCGCAACGGTCTCACGGCGGTAATCGACGAGCTGGACCGGATCGGCATGATCGACCGCCAGCGCCTCGGCCTGGGCGGCCACTCCTACGGCGCCTTCAGCACGGTGAACGCGATGGTGAACCTGCCATTCTTCAAGGCGGG
>JBBSVF010000322.1:0-3679 GCA_038233745.1 Gemmatimonadales bacterium | reverse complement strand
CGCGAGCGCGCGGGTTTCGAGCAGCGGCGACGTAGTCAGCCCGGACGTTTTCTTGGTCCCGAAGAGATTGCGCGGCTGGCGACCGTGAACGCATCCGACATCTTCCTTTCGGTGGCCGGAGTGCGGATGAACTACGGAGCAGGGGGCATCGATCGCTACATCGTGATGCGAAGTGCGGTGGGCGGTGAAGAGTGTTCGCCGGCGGTCTGGCTCAATGGTTCGCTGGTGAACGGCTTCGCAGGAGCGGACCTCGGATCCGGCCCCCCGCTGACGGATTCCGACGTCGACCGGTTCGTGACGCCCAAGCGGCTCCAGGCCGTGGAGATCTACACGGGCGCCACGACCCCGCCGCAATACCAGCAGGGTTTGAACGGGTGCGGCGCGATTGTGATGTGGTCGAAGTAACGACGAGCGCGAGCGCTCACGCCACTCCCGTATCGCCCGGGAGTGACCGGAACTCCTTCTCCACCACTGTCTCCATGCACGACGGGCAGATGCCGTGGCTGAACTTCGTTTCGGTATTCTTCGACACGTAGCTCTCCACACTGTCCCAGTAGTTGTCGTCGTCCCGCACTCGGCGGCAGTATGAACAGATGGGGAGGATGGCGCGCAGGGCCTTCACCTCGGTGTGCGACTGCTGGAGCTCGAACAGCAACAACTCCCGCTCTGCCTCCGCCTGTTTGCGTTCGGTGACGTCGCGTGCCACCGAGTAGATCACGCGCTGGCCCACGTCGGGCGCCGCGTTCCAGAGCAGCCAGCGGTACGACCCGTCCTTGCATCGATACCGGTTTTCGAACCCGAGAGCCTGCTCGCCGGTCTGCACCAGTGAGTTCTGCGCGAGGGTGCGCTCCCGATCGTCCGGATGCACAAAGTCGATGAACGGCAGGCTGATCATTTCGCCCAGCGTGTAGCCGAGGGCGCGCTCCCAAGCGGGGTTGAGGCGGCGGAAGCGTCCGTCAAAGTCGAGAAAGCAGAGCATGTCCACCGAGAGCGCGAAGAACCGGTCCTCCAGCGCACTCGAGTCGTCACGACAGATCGCCAGTTCGATTGCCGAGTCCAGCTCCGCGTTCGAGAACGGCGTCGACAGTACCTCGAACGGTTCATTCGCCGTGCGTCGTGCCGCGCGCGCCCTGGCGGGTTCGTCGACAATCCGCACGATCGCGACTCGGCGAATGGCCCGCAGCGTCTCGGCGCGCGTCACGCTGCTGGCGTTTCCCGGGCCGCGCTCGTCCAGCAGGACCACATCGGGCGAGAGTTCGCGCATCGCCGACTCGGCCTCCTGATCGCCGGTGACTACCCCGCAGACCGCAACGCCGAGCGCCTCGAGCCGCGGCAGGAAATCCGCGGCGGCGGCGGGCGATGGGGCGACGATGAGCAGCGAATGTTCGATCATGTGACAGCGATTCCGGGTACGGTCAAATGAAATGCGTCGGAAGCCGGAAGGGCAGTCCAGTCTACCGGACTCAACCGTGCGCGGGCATCATGTTTGCCCTTGGAAGCCCTATCGAAGGCAACCACTGGAGGATTGATGATGCCACGCACCATGACATTGCTTGCCCTGGGACTGATGCTGTCAGCCTCGGCCTGCGGAGTAAAGAGCACCACCACCGATGTGAGCCCCGGCCTCACCCGCAATCCCACCTGCGAGAACGCCATCGAACTGTACGACGCGCGCTCGGACGTGCCGAGCAGCTATTACGAGCTCGCGTGGATCGAGGTGGAGGGGAACTCCGTGTGGACCACGGACAATCAGATGCGTGACAAGATGAAGAAGCGCGCCGCTGAGGTGGGAGCCAATGGTCTCATCGCGAATCCAGTGGCGGAGAACAAGGTGGGCGTGAATGTGATCGGCGAGGCGGTGGGTGCACACACTGCAACCGCTCGCGCGAGTGGGCTCGCTGTCTGGATGCCCTCGGCCGATGCCCGCACCCGGCTGGCCTGCGGCAAGTAACCGTCGGGGAAACACCGAACATCATGGCGCGGCGCTCCCGAGGGGCGCCGCGCTGGCGCATGGGCCGTACGCCGGTCGCCCTGAGCCGAAGGCGAAGGGCCTGCAGTTAGCTCAGTTGCCTGCCGACTGCAGATCCTTCGCTGCGCTCAGGATGACATGTCGCCCTGAGATGACGCGTCGCCCTGAGCCGACGGCGAAGGGCCTGCAGGCGTGGCTCGCTCGCGATCCAGCAGCGCGCGCTTTCGCGCGACACTCCATCGATACCCGGAAATGCCTCCGTCGCGCCGGAGCACGCGGTGGCAAGGAATGAGCACAGCGTGTCGATTGGCGCCGCACGCGCGCGCCACGGCGCGTACCGACCTGGGCGCCCCGATCACCTCGGCGATCTCCGAATAGCTTCGCGTGCCGCCGACGGGAATCGCGCGCAACGCATCCCACACGCGGCGCTGGAATTCCGTACCCTCCACGTCGAGCTCGAGGTCGCCCGCAGCGCCGCGCTCGATGGCCGCCGCGGTGGCGCTGAACCGCGGGTCGCTCTCCGGCGGAACGAACTGTACGGAGTCTGGGGGGAGTTGCGCGAGCAGTTCCGAGCGCAACGCGTCACCGTCGTCGCCCAGCAGAAGCGCCCGCACTCCCCGAGCGCTGAGCGCCACGAGCGCGAGCCCGAGCGAGGTGGGAACAGTGGCGGCGTGGAGTGGAGACTGGGCGCTGGCGGTCATGGCGTTACCCTGTGGCTGGGGGACGGCGGATGACGCAACGTACGCCGGCTTCCGCTGGCTGTCTCGCCATTTTCGGACGTGCATGATCGAATCATTGCGCTCAGTCGGGTCCAGGCACGGCGATGTCCGAAAATGGCGAGCGGATGAGTCGCGTCGGCCGTAGCTTCCACCCATGTCCGCTGAGAACGACGCCCGATATTCAGCCTACGCCGCTCGCGACGAACGCTTCGATGGCGTCTTCTTCGTAGGGGTGACCTCCACGGGAATCTACTGCCGCCCCATCTGCCCGGCACGGACCCCGCGTCGCGCGAACTGCCGGTTCTTCGACCATGCGGCAGCGGCGGAGCGTGAGCGATTCCGGCCGTGCCTCAGGTGCCGGCCGGAGCTGGCGCCGGGCTCTGCTCCCGTGGATGACCGCCGATGGCTGGCGACCACGATCGCGGATCACATCGGGGCACAGGCCGCGACCGCGCACTGGACTCTCGAAGATGCGGCCCGGCACTTCGGGCGGAGCTCACGGCAGCTGCGCCGCATCGTGGAGCATGAGCTGGGCGTCACACCCATCCAGTTGTTGCAGACTCGGCGACTCCTGCTCGCCAAGCAGCTCCTCACTGACACTCACCTCACGGTGGGCACGGTCGCCCACGCAAGCGGCTACCGCAGCCTGCGCCGCTTCAACGACGCCTTCGTGACGCACTACGGCATGCCTCCGACGCGACTGCGCTGCGTGGCGGGCACACATAAGCCGTCGCCGCGAGATTCACTGCAACTGCAGCTCGGATATCGCGAGCCGCTTGCGTGGGATCAGTTGCTTGAATTCCTGCGTGCTCGCGCCATCCGCGGTGTCGAGGCTGTCGACCATGCCGGCTACTCACGCACGGTACGACTGGGCGACGTGACCGGCTGGGTTCGCGTCACGCGCCCGACGGCGCGCGGCACGCTGCGTGTGGAACTGGCCATGTCACTCGCGCCCGTGATACCGCAGGTGCTCACCCGTCTGCGCAACCTG
>JBBSVF010000321.1:0-3684 GCA_038233745.1 Gemmatimonadales bacterium | reverse complement strand
TCGTCCTGCGCGGACTGCAGTGCGCCGCGGCTCGCGCGGAAGCGCCGGCCACTCTCGATGATGAACAGGTCGCACAACGTGAGTTCGTAGCTGCAGGCGTTCACGCCGCGCTCGTCGATGAGCTGTTGCACTCGCGAAAGCACGCACGCAGTCGCGAACAGCTCGATGGCCATATCGCTCAGGCGCTCCAGCTCCTGCTGCCGCTCGACGATCTGCTTGCGATATGCGCGGATGATCCGCTCCGTGGCGTCCTTCAGCTCCGCCACGTGCTTCTCGAAGTGTTTTCCGTGCGCAGCCAGCCGCTCGTGAAGCGTCACGTCCAGGGTGGCAGAGGCGCCGATGCGGCTGGCCAGCCGAGAGGCGGCGAAGCCTGTGATCAGCCCCAGGTTGCTGAGCGGCCGCCGAAGGGCGACGCCCAGCTCCTTGAGCGTTTCCGCCGGTCCCTGCACGCCGTTCAGCGAGATGAACAGGCGCAGGATCTCGTTCGTCCCCTCGAAGATGCGATTGATGCGCGCGTCGCGAAGAATGCGCTCATAGGGATACGGTTTCACGAATCCGCGACCGCCCGCCACCTGCACCATCTCGTCAGCAGCGCGCCAGAGCATCTCGCTCGTGAACACCTTGCAGCACGCGGCCTCGAGGGCGTACTCGCCGTCCGGCGCGTCGGCCAGGCGCGTGAGCACGCCCAGCATCGCGTCGGCGGCGAAGATGTCGGTGGCGGTGCGGGCCATCTTGCGCTGCGTGATCTCGAAGTCCGCGATGGGTCGCCCGAATTGCACTCGATGCTCGGCGAACTCCACCATCTGGTGGAGGATGGTTTTGGTGCCAGCAGTGCAGCCAGCCGCGAGTGTAAGGCGCCCGCCATTCAGCACCTTCACCGCCACGCTGAATCCCTTGCCCACCACCCCGAGCACATGATCGCCCGGAACCTGGAGTGAGTCGTAGACCAGCTCAGCCTGGGTGGAGCCTCGGATGCCCAGCTTCCGCACGGTGCCGGCCACCCGAAATCCCGGCATGTCGGGACGGATGATGAACGCCGTGGGGCGAAGCGTCGTCCGGCCGCCGCGCTCCACCGGTGCCTGCGCAAAGGTGGCGATCACGCCGGCGCGCTGGCCGTTGCCGATCCAGTGCTTGCGGCCGGTGAGCGTCCAGCTCCCGTCGGCGTTCGGCTGCGCCTGTGTCACGATGTTCTGCGCGTCCGATCCCGTCTCGGGCTCGGTGAGCGCGTAAGCGGCGAGGGTGTCGCCCCGAGCCAGCATCGGAAGGTAGCGCTCCTTCTGCTCATCAGTCCCGAAGAGAACGATGGCCTTGGAGCCCAGCCCGCAGTGCACGCCGAGCAGCACGCCCAGTGACGCGTCGTAGCTGGAGATCGCGCCGAAGACGTGCGCGTAGGCGGCCGGGCTCAGTCCCAGCCCGCCGTACTCCTTCGGAATGGAGAGGCCCATGAATCCGGCCGCGCGCAGGGCGTCGATAACATCCTCGGAGATCGTCTCCTCCTCGTCGATGCGCGCGGGATCGATCAGCGATCCCTTCATGCCATCGAGGGCGTCCAGGAGGCGCCTCACAGTCCGCGTCTCCTCCGGATCGCGCGCCGCGAGCTGCTCGGGATACGGAAAGAGCAGCGAGTCATGCACGGCGCCGGCGAAGAGGCCGCGCACGAAGGACGGTGTATCGGTGCTCATGGCATCAAGGTGACGAGGAACTGACAGCGGCACCAGCGGCCGCCGGTTGCGGCGATGGCACAGCGGGTGGATCTTGCGACATGATCCGATTCCGACCCTTCCCGGCCTGCTGCGCAGGGGCCATGCTGGCGGTCGCTGCCGCCTGTCGCGCCTCCGCGCCTTACGCCGCACCGGCGCTGCCGGTACCGGCTCCTATCCGCACGGAATACGCCGCTGGCGAGGACGTGATCGCCGCCATGCGCTCGCGCTACGACACGAACGTATCAGTCGATCCCCGGCTGTTCGATCCGGCAACCTGGAAATCCGCCACCCACTGGAAAGCCCAATGATGAATCGTCTGAATTGCATCGCGCGTGGAATGTTCGTCGCGGGCGCGATGTTCCCCGCGGCGGCGCACGCTCAGGGAGCAACGCCCACGCAGGTCACTGTGCTCCGTGCCGCACGTCTGGTAGATGGCAATGGCGGCCCTGTCGTGGCCAATGGTGTTGTGGTGGTTACCGGCAATCGGATCTCGGCCGTGGGATCGGGCACAAGCGTCGCCATTCCGGCCGGAGCGCGCATCATTGATCTGGGCGACGCGACACTCCTGCCCGGCTTCATCGATGCGCATACCCACATCATCGGCCGCGCGCTGTCGGACCCGCGGTCCGATGACGCGAATGTTCGTGACTATCCGGCCTACGCGGCGATCGTGGGCGTGGGCAACGCGCGCAAGACGCTCATGGCCGGCTTTACGTCCATTCGCGTGGTGGGGTCTCCCAATTTTGACGACATGGCGCTGCGACAGGCTATCACCGACGGGGCCGCCATCGGTCCGCGGATGCAGAATGCAGGTAACGCCTTCGGCATCACTGGCGGTCACTGCGACGAGAATGGCTATCGCCCGGGCCTCATGGATGCCGATTACCGCACCGGTGTGGCGGACGGCCCCGATGAAGGCCGCAAGGCGGTGCGCTATCAGGTGAAGTATGGGGCGGACGTCATCAAGATCTGCGCGACGGGTGGCGTGCTCTCCGAGGGCGATGCCGTGGGCGCCACGCAGTACACGCTCGAGGAGATGAAGGCGATCGTGGACGAGGCCCGCAAGCTGGATCGCAAGGTGGCTGCGCATGCCCATGGCACGGAGGGCATCAAGCTCGCCGTCGCGGCCGGCGTCGCCAGCATCGAGCACGGCTCATTTCTGGACGAAGAAGGTGCGCGACTGATGGCGCAGCGTGGCACGTACCTGGTGCCCACCATCAGCGCCGGAGAGTTCACCGAGAATGCGGCGAAGAGTGGTCGCCTCACCGGCATGCGCGCGGAAAAGGCGCGCGCGGCGGCCGCGGGGATGCGCAACGCGGTGCGCCTCGCGGTACGCAACAATGTGCCGATCGCGCTGGGCACCGACGCCGGTGTGGGTGAGCACGGCGCCAACGGACACGAGTTCACGCTGATGGTGGAATGGGGCGGCATGACACCCATGCGGGCGATCTCCGCGGGCACCATGAACGCCGCACGACTGCTGGGATGGGACGCCCGCGTGGGATCGCTCACCGCGGGCAAGCTCGCGGACGTGGTGGCCGTGCCCGGTGATCCGCTACGCGATATCCGCCAGATGGAACATCCGAGCTTCGTGATGAAGGACGGTGTGATTTATCGAGGGGCGCCGAGCGCCGCCGCTGCCCCGTAGTCTGTGCCCTGCCGTACATCGTGCGCGAACGTTTCGCGCACGATGTCCGCAGAGTGTTGAGTCCGGAAAGGCGTCGTCCTCAGCGGAGCGAAGGACCTGCAGGGGCAGGGGCAGGCCCTTCGCTGTGCTCAGGGCGACTGAGGGGCGCGCAAGAACTCTGTCGGCCTGAGCCGGGCAGATGCAGGTGCAGGCCCCTCGCTGCGCTCAGGGCGACGGGGCCCCCATCAACTAGCCTGCATGCCCGCGCGCAGACGCTCGATCTGCGCGCGCAACTGCGATCCGTTCTCGGCTGGCAGATCGCACCGGCGGTCGACGCACAGATATGCGAGCACC
>JBBSVF010000320.1:0-3688 GCA_038233745.1 Gemmatimonadales bacterium | reverse complement strand
GTTGTATGGTCCCGCGTCGCGCCAACAGGCGGTGACGCAGGTCTCCGCGGGTGACGTCGCCCTCCCGCCGCTCCCCGCCGGAGCGAGTGCATACGTCGTCCGTCAGGGCGACACGATGTGGGACATCGCCAATCGGCACGGTGTGACCGTGGACGCAATCAAGAAGGCAAACGGCAAGGCCGCACGCACGCTGAAACCCGGCTCCACACTGATCATTCCAGCGCCCTCGGCGAAGTAGGGAACCTCACTGGCGGTGGAGGAGTTGTCACAGAGACTTCCCCACCGCACCGTGACACTCGATGAACACTCCACTCTTCACACCGCTCGCGCTTCGGAGCGTTACGCTCCGCAATCGCATTGCGGTGAGCCCCATGTGCCAGTATTCGAGCGACGATGGCTTCGCCGACGACTGGCACCTCGTGCATCTGGGAGCGCGGGCCGTTGGGGGGCGGGGCTCGTGATTCTGCCTGACGGGCGCATCTCGCCGCACGATTTCGGGATCTGGAAGGACGAGCATGTAGAGATGCTCTCGCGCATCACCGAGTTCATTCTCGCACAGGGCGCGGCGCCGGGAATTCAGCTTGCGCATGCAGGGGCGGAAGGCCAGTGTGGACACGCCGTGGAATGGCGGCAGTACGAACGAGCGAAGCAGTAGCGCTCTTCCGCGCACTGCAGGTGACGGGTATGCTTGGCGAGTTCGATTCTCACTCCCTCCCGAGACTCGCCATGGATCACGATTCCTCCAGCTCCGTCTCGCGCCGCACCTTTCTGGGCAAGAGCGCAGGGGCCACTGCGGCCTTTGCGCTTGCCCCGATGATCGTGCCGCGTCATGTCCTTGGAGGACGCGGATATCGCGCGCCGAGCGACCGGTTGAACGTGGCGATGGTGGGCATCGGCGGAATGGGAATGAGCAACATGAACTCCCTTGTGGCAGCGGGAGAGAACATCGTGGCCATCTGCGACGCCGACTTCCCGTATGTGGAGCGCTCCCTCGCCGGCCGCATGCGCCCCGCGCAGGGTCAGTCGTCGCCCTCGCCCGAGTCGCTGGCGTTGCGGGGCGCGTACGACAAGGCGGCAAAGTACGGCGACTTCCGCGTGATGCTCGACCGGCAGAAGAACATCGATGCCGTGGTGGTGGCGACCCCTGATCATCTGCACGCGGTGATTGCGTATGCGGCCATGAAGGCGGGCAAGCACGTGTACGTGCAGAAGCCCCTCACCTTCTCGGTGCAGGAAGCGCGCATCCTGGCGAAAGCTGCGCGTGATACGAAGGTGGTAACGCAGATGGGAAATCAGGGTCACTCGATGGACGGCACCCGTCGCATCGTGGAGCTCGTCAACGCCGGGGTGATCGGGCCGGTGCGTCAGGTGCACATCTGGACCGACCGGCCGCAGCGCTATTGGGCGCAGGGGATTCCGCGTCCACCGGTGGCACCGGTCGCGCCGGCGGCGACGCCGGCGACCAGCACCGTGCCACCGCGATGGAACATGCGCACCGTAGACAACGCCATCCTGCGCGCCATGGCGGACAATCCGCAGACGATTCCCGCGGGCCTCGACTGGGACGCCTTCGTGGGCCCGGCGAAGATGATTCCTTATCATCCTGCCTATCACCCCTTCAGCTGGCGGGGGTGGGTGGACTTTGGCGTGAGCGCGATCGGCGACATGGGCGCGCATCTCATCGATCAGCCATTCTGGGCGTTGGGACTCTCGTATCCAGAGAGTGTGATCGCGTCGTCAACGCCGTGGGGAGGGCCCGCGAGTAATCCCGGCTCTTATCCGCTCGCAATGACCGCGAGGTACGAGTTCGCGGCGCGCGGCGCGCAGCCAGCGGTGGCGCTCCACTGGTACGACGGCGGACTGATGCCAACGTTCGACGCGGACTTTCCGCTCCCGCGTGGCGATGGCGGCGGAGGGGTGTTCGTGGGTGACAGCGGCTTTCTCACCTACGAGACCTACGGTAACAATCCGCAGGTCTTTCCGGGTGCCGCCGCGAGCCGGGCGATGACCGTCCCGACGTCGGTGCTGCGGATTGCCGAGTCGCACGAGGCCAACTGGGCGAACGCGTGCAAGGGGAATGGCGTCGCGAGCTCTCCGTTCGAGTACGCGGCGCGGCTCACCGAAACGATGCTCCTGGGGATTGTCGCGCTGCGCGCTGGGCAATCGCGGAAGATCGAGTACGATGCGCGGGCGATGCATGTCACCAACGTGGCGGACATGGATCAGTGGCTCGCCCGCGAATATCGCAACGGGTGGCAGCCCTGGAGCGACGCGGAGGCGCGCGCCGCCATCTGATCCGAAGAGGTCTACTGGTGCGTGACCGAGTCTGACGGCGGGAGATCCTTTGCCATCCGCCACGTTCCGCTGTCCTTGATCAGCAGCGCCCGGTAATGTGTACTGTCGCTGGCTGAGGCGAGGGCGACGCCATTCGCGTTGGGGGCGACGGTGACGGCGTAGCTGGCGACGGCTGAGTCCTTTCCCGCGGACTTCGGCTCGCTGGTGACCACGATGAGCGAGCGCCCCGCGGGGACGTCCCAACCGCGCCGAGGTGTCCCGGTGGGTGTCTCCGGGCCCTGAATACGCCGCCACCCGCCGGCCGTGCGCGTGAGCGAGTCCCCGAGATGGGCGACGCACCAGCCGGGGTCCACCACGGGTCCCTTCAGCGTGTCATGCAGGGAAATCCAGTTGGCCACGACGAGTGGTCGCCAGTTACCCACCTGGTCCCGCACCACCTGACTGTCCTTCGCGCTCCGGAACTTCGCGATCACCTCGGCGCACGAGAACCAGGGCGGACCATCCTCCCAGACGCGCTCGGTGATGCGCGCAGAGTCCAGGCGCGGCCGAGCGAGTCGGATGGCCGCGAGGGCGTCCTCGGTACTCGGGCCCCGGTTACAGGCCACAAGCAGGATCAGCAGGATTGCGACATACGGCGCAGGGCGGCGAGAGGGCATTGCGCGCTGTGTATGCGAGTGCCGTTCCGTTCCGGGCGCAACGGTGCGAACGGGGGCATGTGGAGATCCGCGGCGCTTGCTCGGAGCGCGGCGGTTCGGTATATCTTCGGGTATGGGACACTCGCGTTCTCCCGCTCAGCTCTCCCTGCTGTCCGAGGCTGCGGATCGCACGCTGCTGGCGCCGCTCGGAGCGCAGGCGGACATCAGATACTTCGCGGCCACTGCCAGGAGTGTGTTGAACAGTCCGGCCGCCACCGGCATGCCCTTCTGGTCGATCAACCCCTTCGTCGGCTGCGCCTTCGGCTGCCAGTATTGCTACGCCCGATATGCGCATCGGTATGTATCGGAACGGTCGGGCGACGCATCGCCGCTTCGTGGCGAGCTACCGCCGTGGCTGGCGTTCGAGCGCCGCATCCTGGTAAAGCGCGACGCGGCCGCGCTGCTGATGGTGGCCTTGCAGAGTGAAGGGCGGCGTGCGGGACTGCGGGACGCCGGAGTCGTGATCGGCACCGTCACCGATCCGTACCAGCCTGCCGAACGGCAGTTCCGCGTGACGCGAGATGTCCTCGAGGTGCTGGCGCGTCAGGTCGGGTTGCGGATCACGATCATCACCAGAAGCCCGCTCGTGACGCGGGACGAAGACGTGCTACTGCGGATCGCCGAGCGATCGCGCCTGAGCGTTCATGTCTCGCTGATCACGGTGGATCGGGAGTTGGCGCGCCGCCTTGAGCCACGCG
>JBBSVF010000319.1:0-3689 GCA_038233745.1 Gemmatimonadales bacterium | reverse complement strand
GGTCTCCATCGTGGGTGGCATGAGCCGCTACATGACGGATCAGGTGGTGGGCAAGATCATGGCAGTCAACTCGTTCGAACTCCGCAATCGCCCCAACATCAACATGGGCGACAACTCCGAGGAGCGACGTCGTGAACTGCGTCGGCGTCCGCGCATCAAGGAGGGAGACATTCAGCCCGTGGTGGATGCGCTGCCCGATGGGGTGCGCTACGCCGTCGTGGGCCAGGACAACCTCGTGGCCCAGTCGAGATACGTGAACAAGCCCAAGTCTGTGCTCACGTACACCGTGTCCGACGACTACTTCGGCGTGAAGCGAATGGAGCCGGCTCGAGGCCGGCTGTTTTCGCCGCAGGAGTACGAGCGTGGGATGAACGTGATCGTGATCGGACAGGACGTGGCTGACTATTTCTTTCCCTCGCTCGACCCCATTGGGCGCGAACTCACGGTGCAATCCATCCCCTATCAGATCGTCGGGATCATGGAAAAGCAGGGCAGCGCCTTCGGCATCTCCTTCGACAAGTTCATCGTGGCGCCGCACAAGTCGGCGCTCAACCGCTATGTGAATGCGCACGGTGAGATCGACGCCGTCATGGTGCAGAGCGAGAGTCGTGAAGGCATGCTCGCGGCCATGGAGGAAGTCCGCCAGGTGATGCGCGCGCGGCACGGGTTGCGCCCCAGCCAGAAGGACGATTTCGAGCTGGAGACCTCCGACTCGGCGCTGGAGTTCTGGAACAAGATCAAGGGGTATCTCGTCATCGCCGGCGTGGCCCTGCCCACCATCGGCCTGGTGGTCGGTGCGATCGTCATCATGAACATCATGCTCGTGGCCGTTGCCGAGCGCACGCGCGAGATCGGCATCCGGAAGGCGCTCGGCGCAAAGCGGCGCGACATCATGAGCCAGTTCCTGGTGGAGAGCGCGACGCTCAGCACGGTGGGTGCGGCGCTCGGGGTGGCCACCGGCTTCGCGTTCGCCAAGCTCATCGCCACGCTCAGCCCACTGCCGGCGGCGGTGGAACTGTGGTCGGTGGTCCTCGGCATCTCGATTGGCGCGGGAGTGGGAATCATCGCGGGTGTGTATCCCGCGAGCCAGGCGTCGCGTCTGGATCCCATCACCGCACTGCGCGCGGAGACCTGACCATGTCGCTTTTCGCGCAGCGGCTTCACGGAATGGGCGAGGGCGTCGGCATCGCCGTCGACTCCATCAAGGGCAACAAGGTTCGCGCCGGCCTCACCATTCTCGGCATCGCGGTGGGCGTGTTCGTGGTGGTGGTGATCGCCGCTGCGGTGCATGGCATCAACTCGTCGGTCGCAGCCGATCTGGAGAAAACGGGCCCCACAACCTTCTTCGTCTCCCGCTATCCCATCACCTTCGAGGCGTGCGACGGAACGGGCGACACCTGCAAGTGGCTGCGAAATCCTGCGCTCACGCTGGCGGACATGGAGATGATCAACACCCTGCCCTCCGTGCGCACCGCCGGCGCCCGCATCGACCTCAACCTGCCGGCCTCGTACCGCGACAAGCGACTCTCCGGAGTTCGTGTAAGCGGGTTTACCGGCAACTGGCAGCAGCTGGACGGCGGTGGCGACATCTACCCCGGCCGGAGTTTCACCGAAGCCGAGGCCACGGCCGGCGACCGTGTCGTGGTGGTGAACGACGAGCTGGCGAAGCAGCTGTTCGGGGATTCAGATCCCCTGGACAAGTACGTCTCGATCAGTGGCTCGCCCTTCCTGGTGCTGGGTGTCTACCACTCCGAGGCAAGCTTCCTCTCGGGGGGCAACAAACCACGAGCGATCATGCCGATCAACTCGGCGCGCAAGCACGTACGCGCACGGTTGCGTGATATCGGACTCGCGGTGATCCCCGCCGCCAGCAGCTCGCGTGCCGAGGCCATCGATGATGTGATCGCCTCCATGCGGGCGCGCCGGGGACTGCGCCCGGGTGGCGACAACGACTTCGCGATAATCACGCAGGATCAGCTGTTCGAGGTGTACAACAAGATCTTCGGCGCGTTTTTTCTTGTGATGATCGTGCTCTCCGCCGTGGGGCTTATCGTGGGTGGCGTGGGCGTGATCGCGATCATGATGATCAGCGTCACCGAGCGCACGCGCGAGATCGGCGTCCGGAAGGCGCTCGGCGCCACCCGCGGAACCATCCTGTGGCAGTTCCTGGTGGAAGCGGTGACACTCACCGGCATCGGCGCCGTGATCGGCCTCATACTCGGCATTCTCGTGGCGTTCATCGTGAAGCACACCACCCCGATCGCGGCGAGTGTGCCCCCGCTCGCCATCGTGTCGGCGCTGCTCGCGAGCTGCTTTACCGGCATCCTGTTCGGGATGCTCCCAGCCGCCCGCGCAAGCAAGCTGGATCCCGTCACCGCGCTGCGTTACGAGTAGCGCTGTCGGTTGACACCTTCCGGGGGGCGGGCGCGTAGTGGACACATCCACCCGCGCCCGCCCCCATGTCATTCATCGAAGCAGTCCGGCTCGCCCTGCAACAGATCCGCGTGCAGAAGCTCAAGAGCTTCTTCACCCTGCTCGGCGTCATGATCGGCGTGATGTTCCTCATCGCCGTGGTGTCGATTGTCACGGGAATGAGCAAGTACGTGGAGGAGGATTTCGCCGGTCGGATTCTCGGCGCGAACACCTTCACCCTGCGTCGCTATCCGTGGTTCGGCAACAACACCACCGACGACGAGTGGCGCGAATGGCAGCGTCGTCCGCGCGTCTTCCATCGTGACGTGGAGCTTGTGCGCAGCGCGCTTCCCCAGGGCACGCGGTACGCCGTGGAGAGTCAGGAGACGCTCTGGGCCACTTCGAAGTACTCGCGCCCCCGCCAGCTGGATGCGCACGCGGTGGAAGGCGATTACTTCGAGATCAAGAAGTATGATCTCGCCAGTGGCCGCGTGTTTTCACAGCAGGAGGCGCAACTCGGTACTCCCGTCGTCGTGATCGGCGATGAGGTGGCCAGCTTCTTCTTCGGCGCGCTCAGTCCCATTGGGCGCGAATTGCGGATCGGCGGAATTCCGTACGAAGTGATCGGCGTGATTCAGCATCAGGGCAGTCTGTTCGGCCAGTCGCTCGACAAGACCGCCTACGCACCCTTCCAGTCACCGCTGCACCGGCTCACGAATCCCCGCGGGGACATCGACGGCCTGCTGGTGCAGGCGCCGAGCGAGCAGATGATGCGGGATGCGATGGAGACCACGCGTGAGGTGCTCCGCGGCCGGCGCGGACTTCGGCCCGCCACGGCGGACAACTTCGTGATGGAAACCTCCGAGAGTGCGCTGCAGAGCTTCCGGCAGATCGAAAGCATCATGACCATCGCCGGCACTGCGCTGCCGGCCATCGGGCTGGTCGTCGGCGGCATGGTCATCATGAACATCATGCTCGTGGCGGTGGCCGAACGCACGCGGGAGATCGGGATCAGGAAGGCGCTCGGTGCGCGACGACGCGACATACTCCGGCAGTTCCTGGTGGAAGCCGCGACGCTGAGTACCCTGGGCGCAATACTTGGCATCGCCCTCGGGATTCTGGGCGCCAAGATCATCTCCCTCAACACACCGCTGCCGGCCGCTATCGCTCCGTGGTCGCTGGTGGTGGCCACCCTTCTCGGAACCGTCGTGGGCATCGCGAGCGGTGTGCTGCCGGCGCGTACCGCGTCCCGCTTGGACCCCATCGACGCGTTGCGT
>JBBSVF010000318.1:0-3735 GCA_038233745.1 Gemmatimonadales bacterium | reverse complement strand
TCTCCGCGAATCACACACGTCCAGCGCTCTCCACGATCCACTCGCCGGGAGATGAGCCCACGTAGGGCAACCACATCGGTGAGGAACGAGTCCTCTATCGCGGCTACGACCGACGCATGGAGATGAGGTCGTAGCCGGAACTCGGCAGCGAAGCCGAGAATGGGGCATGCAGCGCTCACCCGAACCCCCCATGATGAGACCCGCGTCTACTTGCGAACGGCGTCCTTCCGCGAGGTGGGCACCGAGTACTCCAGATTGCCGCCGTAGTCACGCTCCCCATGCCCGACGTAGATCTGGCGTGGACGAGCGATCTTCTGCTCCTTGTCGTTGAGCATCTCTTCCCATTGCGCCAGCCATCCGGCCGTGCGCGCCACCGCGAACAGCACGGTGAAGAACTCCGTGGGGAAGGCCATGGAGCGGTAGATCAGTCCCGTGTAGAAATCCACATTGGGGTAGAGCTTCCGCGACACGAAGTAGTCGTCGGAGAGTGCGATGCGCTCCAGCTCCAGTGCGATCTCGAGATCCTTGTCGACGCCCACCACCTTGAACACATCGTCGGCGAGGCTCTTCACGATGCGCGCGCGCGGATCGTAGCTCTTGTACACGCGGTGTCCGAAGCCCATCAGCTTCTGTCCCTTGCCACCCTTCACGCCCTCGATGAAGGCCGGCACGTTCTTCACGTCGCCGATCTCCTTGATCATGTGCAGCACGGCCTCGTTCGCGCCGCCGTGCAGCGGACCGTAGAGCGCCGCAATGCCCGCGGCGACCGCCGAGAAGGGATCTACATGCGAGCTGCCCACAGCGCGCACCGCGCTGGTGGAGCAGTTCTGCTCGTGATCGGCGTGGAGGATGAACAGCACTTCCAGCGCCTTCACGAATGCGGGGTTGCCCTCGTACTTGGGCTCCGTCATCCGCGCCACCATGGACAGGAAATTCTCGACGTAGCCGAGCTCGTTGTCCGGGTAGATGAAGGGCAGGCCCTTCACGTGACGGAAGCAGAAGGCCGCCAGGGTGGGGAGCTTGGCGAGCAGGCGCACGATGCTGATGTGGCGCTCGTCGGGATCCTGGATGTTCTTGGCGTTCGGATAAAAGCTGGACATCGCCGCGACGGTGCTGCAGAGCATCGACATGGGATGCGCGTCGTAGCGGAAGCCCTGCAGGAAGGTCTTGACGTTCTCGTGCACGTACGTGTGGTACGTGATCTGATGCGTCCAGTCGTCATACTCGGTCTGGGAGGGCAACTCGCCATTCCGGAGCAACCACGCCACCTCGAGAAAGCTCGCCTTGTCCGCCAGCTGCTCGATGGGATAGCCGCGGTAGCGCAGGATCCCCTTGTCGCCATCGATGAAGGTGATGGCGCTCTTGCACGACGCGGTGTTCATGAACGCCGGATCGTAGGTCATCAGCCCGAACTCGTCGGGCGCCTGCTTGATCTGGCGGAGGTCCATGGCGCGGATGGCGGTATCGCCCTCGGTGCCCGGCTCCATGATCGGCACCGTGTAGTCCTTGCCGGTGCGAGTATCCTTGATCTCGAGCGCGCCGGCTCCGGCGGCACCCGTTGCGTTCGACTCCGTCTTGCTCATGACCGCGTTCTCCGTGGGAATGCGCTGGCGAGCGGCGAGCGCACGCTCCGCCGCATCTGGAATGTATTCGCTCGGAGGGCCTCGCGACATGCGCGACCGTCTCCATGCGTCCCGAATCGACCTGCTGGTACAGTGAATCCCGAACTCTCCCTCTCCCGGCTCCTCCTTGCCTCGCTCGCCGCCCTGATCGCCGGGGCGGTGAACGCCGTGGCTGGCGGTGGCACCCTGCTCACCTTCCCTGCCCTCGTCGCCGCCGGGATGAGCCCACTCACCGCCAATGCCACGAGCACAGTGGCCCTGCTGCCGGGCGCACTGGCGAGCGTGGCGGGCTACCGCGAAGCGCTCCGCGGGGGGCGACGCTGGGGGTGGGGACTCGCCATACCAAGCCTCGTGGGCGGAGGGATCGGAGCGTGGCTGCTCCTCCGCACATCAAACATCACATTCGAGCATCTGGTTCCCTGGCTGGTACTCGGCGCCACCGCACTCTTCGCGGTGCAGCCGGCGTTGTTGCGTCGGCTGCGTGGGGGCGATGTCTCCAGCGGAGAGCGAGCGCTCGACTCCGGGATTCCCGCGGCACTGCTCTTTCTCCAGCTGGTGGTGGGTGTCTACGGGGGCTACTTCGGCGCGGGCGTTGGAATCCTCAGCCTGGCGATCTTCGGGTTCATGGGACTCAGCGGAATGCATCGGCTCAACGGACTCAAGAGTCTCGTGGGGTTCTGCATGAATCTCGTCGCGGCACTCACGTTCCTGCTCAGCGGCATTGTGGATCTGCCTGTGGCAGTCGTGATGGCGGTGGGTGCGGCAGCGGGCGGGTATCTGGGATCGCGCGCGGCGCAGCACGTGGCGCAGGAGCATCTGCGATACGCCGTGCTCGTCATCGGATTCGTGAGCGGAGTGTGGCTATTGCTTCGCCCTCGCTGACGTCACCGTTCGCGACTTCGCACCCAGGGCGACGATCACCTTCCACTCCGCGGCCGTCACCGGCTGCACGCTGAGGCGGCTGCCCTTCTGCAGCAACACCATCCCTTCAAGTCCTTTCACCTCGCGCAGTTCCGGGAGAGTGAGCGGGGTCTTCAGCGGATGCAGCCCGCGAATATCCACCATCATCCACGTGGGATCCTCAGCCCGGCTTTTCGGATCGAAGTGCGGGTGCGACCGATCGAAGGCCGTGTCGTCGGGATAGGCGTCTCGCGCCACCTCCGCGATGCCCACAATGGCCATCGGATCAGCGTTGGAGTGATAGAAGAGCACGCCATCGCCCACCTTCATGTCGTCGCGAATGGAGTTGCGCGCCTGGTAGTTCCGCACGCCGTCCCAGCAGGTGATGGCGCCAGGCGCGGCCATCAGGTCCGCGAAGGAAAAGACCTCCGGCTCGGACTTCACGAGCCAGTACCGGCGGACACGTCGCGCAGTCATGCGGTGTGGGTGAGAGACACCACGAATCTAGTGCAGTCATCGTCTGCACTTGTAGGCGGCGGCGCGTCCGGTGAAGTTGCTCGTCATGAACGACGTACTTCTCACCGTCGCCGCATTCTCCGGAGTGCTGCGAACGATCCTGCTGGCCGGCGGTCTCGCGCTCACCGGCGTGGCGGCGCTGGACTGGGCTTCTAGAACGCGACGGATCAGCCCGTTCTCCCCGGTCTCGCGCTTTCTGCGAAATAGCGTGGATTCGCGTCTCGCCGGCATCGATCGGCAGGTGACACGGATGGGAGGCTCGCACACCTCCACGCCCTGGTGGGCGGTAGTGGTCTACATCGTGATCGCGCTCGCGCTCATCGCGCTGGTGGACATGCTCGGCGGTTTCATTTCCGAGCTCGGCATTGCCCTCAGCAGCGGACCAACAGGAATCCTCTACATCGCAGTGAGCTGGATCACCGCGATTCTCCGTCTCGCGCTGCTCATTCGGGTGGTCTCGTCATGGCTGCCCCGCCTGGCGTATAGCCGCTGGGTTCGCTGGACTTTCCGAGCGACGGACTGGATGCTTGTTCCGCTGCGCCGCGTCCTGCCTTCCATCGGCCCATTCGACATCTCGCCGATCGTTGCCTATTTCGCGCTGGGGTTGCTCGGCGGCCTGCTGCAGGCTGTTCTCGCTCCGGGAGTGCGTTGACAATGGAGTTGCCCACGATGGACACGACCTACTTGATGGTGATCG
>JBBSVF010000317.1:0-3746 GCA_038233745.1 Gemmatimonadales bacterium | reverse complement strand
CTACGTGCACCCCTCCGACCGCACGCGGTTGATGGATGCGGTGCGCCTGTTGACGGAGGGAGCCCAACGATCCGCGCGGATCGAGATGCGATACTTCCAGAAGGGAGGTGGCTATCGCTGGATGGAGGCGAGCCTCCGGTTGTCTCGCGCCGTGGGCGACCTGGCCGCGGGTTCCACCGGCATCCTGCGCGACATCACCGATCGCCGCGCCGCAGACGAGGAGCGCGCACGATACGAGCGCGAGCTCATCGAGGCACGCGACGCCGCCGAAGACGCGAGCCGCGCCAAGAGCGACTTCCTTGCGCGCATGTCCCATGAACTGCGCACACCGCTCAACTCCATCATCGGCTTCGCCAACGTGCTCCTGAAGAATCGCCATGGTTCCCAGGGCACCGAGGACCTCTCGTATCTTTCCCGCGTCGCCACGAACGGACGGCATCTGCTCGGGCTGATCAACGACATCCTCGATCTGTCAAAGATCGAGGCGGGCCGCATGACACTGGACCTGGAGCCCGTTCGGCTGGACGACCTCGTGCGTGAAACCCTCGGCGAGCTCGAGAGCCAGACGCGCGATCACCGAGTGACATTGCGCGCCGAGTTGCCCGCCCGCGTGCGTCCGATCGAATCTGATCGTGGACGCCTGAAACAGGTGCTGATCAACCTCGCCGGGAATGCGCTCAAGTTCACTGAGCGTGGCGAGGTCGTCGTGCACCTCGAGACGGACGAACACGAGAGCCCGGTGACGCTCTCCGTGCGCGATACGGGCATCGGCATACCCGGCGACCGCCTTGCCGCGATCTTCAATGTCTTCGAGCAGGCGGAGGCGATGACGGCGCGCCGCTACGGTGGCACCGGGCTGGGACTCGCGATCTCCCGGTCACTCTGCGAGCTGATGGGGCACTCGCTCACCGTGTCGAGCGCCGAGGGCAAGGGCACTACCATGACGATCGCCTTCGATACGACGCCGCGCACCGCGCCCATCGCGACCACGCCGGCCAGCGAGCGCGTGGTCCCGAGCGCCGAACAGGTGGCGCGCCGGGATGGCGGTCTGGTGCTCGTGGTGGACGACGACGCAGACGCCTGCGTGCTGCTGAAGCAGGTCATCGAGGAAACGGGGTTCGAGGCCATCGTCGCCACTTCCGGCATCGAGGGCCTTCGCATGGCGCGGGATCGTGTTCCGGCGCTGATCTTCCTGGATCTGCAGATGCCGAAGATCAGCGGTGTGGATGTGCTTCGCATCCTGCTGGCGGACGAACTCCTCAGTGCAACCCCGGTGGTTGTCGTGAGCGTCGTGGCCAGCGAATCCCGCCGCTCGCTGCCAGGCGCGGTCGCAGTGCTCGATAAACCGTTCGAGCGCGATCAGGTGGTGCAGCTCATCGCTACGTACGCCGGCGCTCCGGCCGATCGCTCGCGTCCCACTCCGCCGGTGTCAGCGGGCTGAGAGCACGGCACGCAGGGCGACGTCGAGCGCGGGATGCGCGAAGGTAAACCCCGCGCCATTCAGCACACGGGGTACCACGTGCTGGCCTGACAGGATCGTCTCGTCGGCCATTTCTCCGAACACCAGCTCGAGTGCGAAACCCGGAATCGGTATGAGGGTCGGTCGGTGGAGCGCGCTGCCGAGCGCGTGAACGAAGTCGGAATTGGTCACGGCGCCCGGTGCCACGAGATTCACCGGCCCCGCCAGCGCTGGCGAGTCCAGGGCATGCAGGATCGCACGGCATTCGTCCTCCAGCGAGATCCAGCTCACCCACTGATCGCCCGAGCCGATCGGGCCGCCGAGTCCGAGCTTGAACGGAGGAAGCAGAGTGGCGAGCATCCCACCCTCGCCGCTGAGCACTACACCGGTACGCAGATACACCGTGCGAATGCCGGCCGCTGCAGCGGGGGCTGCGGCAGCCTCCCATTCCTCGCAGACGGTCGCGAGAAATCCCTCCCCCGCCGGCGAGCGCTCATCCACTACGACGGCACCCGCGTCGCCGTAAATGCCGATCGCCGAGCCCGAGAGGAACACGCGCGGTGACTCGGGCATTCGGGCGAGCGTGCGGGCGAGCAGGTCGGTTCCCTGCACGCGGCTATCGCGAATGGCGGCTTTACGCTTGGCGGTCCAGCGGTGCGCGATGGGCTCGCCCGCCAGATGGATGACAGCGTCGACCCCCGCCATCGCCTGCTCGTCGATGGTTCCCGCAGTCGGGTTCCACACCACGTCCCCCGCTCGCGCGTGCGGCCGATCGCGCACGATGCGCCGCACAGTATCGCCGCGGCCGATCAGCATCCGCTCGAGGGCGGAGCCGATGAGGCCCGTTGCACCGCTGATGGCGACGGTGCGTTGGTGGTGGGAGCTGCCTGCCGGGGTCATGAGGCACCTGGATCGTGGGACCGCGAACCCATACGGTTCGTTCCCCGAGTGAACGCGCGCCAGAACCCTGCGGTTCCTGCCGTGCTAGAGATCTCCTGATCGCACGAGCGCGCGCGCAACCGCATCGATCACCTCGGCGCGCTCGTAAAATCCCGAGCTGAGCCGCATCCGTACGGCAGCGAGCAGGTCGGCGCGCGAAGCCGCACTGCGGCAGGCCGGCGCCCTGTCGATCGAGAATCGTGTGTGTCCGTCGTGTCCCATGCAATTCCGTCCGGTGGCGGCCAATGCAACAGCGATCTTCCGATGCAGGCAGGTATCGGCAGCGTGCACCGCGAACTTGAGGCTGTTCGCCAGACTGGACATGCCTCATCGCAGGTGGTATTTCCGATGGTGGCCACCATCCTGTATCTCGACGACGAGCCGGCCATCGGTCTCATTCTCCAGGACTCGCTGGAGCACGCCGGACACCGCGCGCTGGGTGCGCAAACCGTGCCGCAGGCGCTGCAGCTGCTGGCGGCGGAGTCCGTGGACCTGATTATCTCGGATTACCGGATGCCGGGTATCACCGGCCTGGATTTCCTGGAAATCCTTCGGGAGCAGGGCTACGAAACGCCCCTCATCATGCTCACCGGGCATGGAACGATCGAGCATGCGGTCGCGTCCATCAAGGCCGGGGCAATCGACTACATCACCAAACCTGTCACGCGCGAGCAGCTGGAGCTCTCCGTGTCGCAGGCGCTGGAGGTGTTGCGCCTCCGCCGCGAGAACAACACGCTTCGCCGCGAGGTGAGCGAAATGCGCAGCGAACGCGCGCTCGTGGGAGAGACGCCGGCGTTCCGCAGGGTGCTGCAGACCATCTCGACTGCAGCACCCACTCGCGCTACGGTGCTGCTGCAGGGAGAGTCCGGAACTGGCAAGGAGTTGTTCGCGCGCGCCATCCACGATGCGTCGGACCGTCGTGATCGCCCGTTCATCAAACTCAACTGCGCCGCGTTGCCCGAGGGGCTGGTGGAAAGCGCACTGTTCGGCCACGAGAAGGGAGCCTTCACTGGCGCGATTCGCCGAGTGGAGGGGGCCTTCGAGCGCGCGCATCACGGCACCCTCCTGCTGGACGAGGTGAGCGAGATGCGGCTCGACTTGCAGGCGAAGCTCCTGCGCGTGCTGCAGGAACAGGAGTTCGAACGTGTGGGTGGTACGCACTCCATCTCGGTGGATGTCCGCATCATCGCCACCACGAATCGCGACCTCGCCGCGTACGCAACCGCAGGCCAGTTCCGCCAGGATCTGTTCTACCGCCTGAGCGTGCTGCCCGTACAGATCCCTCCCCTTCGCGAACGCCGGGACGACATCCCGCTCCTGGCCCGCCGATTTGCGCAGCGCACGGCGG
>JBBSVF010000316.1:0-3751 GCA_038233745.1 Gemmatimonadales bacterium | reverse complement strand
GCGCCACCCACCTTCGACAAGCGCGACTGGCCGATTGACTCCACAGTGGTCGTGGAGCCCAAGCGTACGCTGTTCTATCTGTCACGCGGCCTGCACGTCGGACGCCCGAACGAGCAGCTCACCGTCGGCGTACCGTCCGGCTCGAACGCCAGCGCGGATGCCCTGCTGGCCGAGGTAGGTCGTCGCCTGGCGAGAGTACGGACCATCGGACATCAGCGGGAGGAGGCCCGGCGCGCCCATCTCCGTGAGCTGGCGCTGATCGAAGCGCAGGGCAAGGCGGTCTGGTACCACACCGTGCGGCGCGGGGAAGCGCTCGCCTCCATTGCACGTACCTTCGGCACCACGCCGGAAGAACTGCGGTCTCTCAACGGGATCGAGGGGAATCGTATCCGCAGTGGGGAGACGATCATCGTGAAGGGACGAACCGACAAGAGCAGGCCCTTTCCCGAAGACGAGAAACCCGAGTTCGAGAAGCCGGCGACGGCTACGCCACCCGCACCCTGAGACTGCGCACCATCACGCCCTGGCGGGCGTGATGGTGCCGGAGACTTCGCCGAACCCGATGCGCCGATAGCCGTCGCGGGCGCATGAGCCCCGCAAGGTCACCGTATCACCGTCAGCGAGAAATGCACGCGTTTCGCCCGTGGGCAGCGCAAGGGGCTCGGTGCCCTTCCATGTGCGCTCCAGAAGACATCCACGGGAGTCGGGCGCAGGGCCACTCACCGTGCCGCTTCCCAGGAGATCGCCCGCGCGCAGATTGCACCCATTGCTCGCGTGATGCGTCACGAGTTGTGCGATCGTCCAGTACATCTCGGTGAAGCTGCCACGGCTCACGAGCATCGGATCCACCCCTTGCTCGCGCATGGTCTGCGAGGTGAGCAACACCTCCAGCGTGATGGCGAACCCTCCGCGCTCCGCGTCGTCCGTGGAGCTGAGGTACTCGAGCGGCTGCGGATCCGAGACTTCACGACGGAACGCATTCGTGCGGAAGGGCTCCAGCGCATCCAGCGTCACGATCCACGGCGACACACTCGTGGCGAAGCTCTTGGCCAGGAAGGGGCCGAGTGGCTGATACTCCCACGCCTGGACGTCCCGCGCCGACCAGTCGTTGACGAGGGACAGACCTCCGATCAACTCGTCGGCCTCCGTGATGCGCACCCTCTCACCCAGCTGATTTCCTCCGGCGATCCACACCCCCATCTCCAGCTCGTAGTCCATCCGTCGCGAGGGGCGCACCACAGGCGCGTCGGCCCCCTCTTCCTTGCTCTGCCCCACGGGCCGGATGATCGGGGTGCCGCTCGGTACGATGGACGACGCGCGTCCGTGGTAGCCGATGGGAACCCATTTGTAATTGGGAAGCAGCGCGTTGTCCGGCCGGAACATGCTGCCGACGTTTGTCGCGTGATTGATGCTCGCGTAGAAGTCGGTGTAATCGCCCACATGCGCCGGGAGATGAAGCCGGGCGTCGCGCTGCGGGACCAGAAGATCCACCCGACCGCTCGCACGGCGTCCAGCAGGCGAGTCGGCAGAGAGCAATGCACTGGCCTCTGCACGCAAGGCGCGGAGCGGCCCTCGCCCCGCGGCAAGCAGCGGATTCAGTGCTCCCGCCCTGGTGCAATCGCCAACGACGTCGGCCAGCTCGTTGGAGAGCAGATTGGCGGAGGCGGCGGCCGTGAGGTCGAGGATCGCATCGCCGATCGCAATGCCCGCGCGCGGCCGCACGCCATCCCTGGAGAACATGCCGAGTGGCAGGTTCTGGATCGGGAAGTCCGTCTGCGGATCATCGGAGCTCTCGACCCAGGACCGGAGGTCGAGGGCGTGGGTGCTATCCATGGACATCAGAGCAGCAGGAGATGCGCGAGCTCGTCGACCGGCTCGCGAAAGGAGCACGAGCCGAAGCTCGTGACGAGACTTGCCCGTGCACTCTCGATCTGTGCGCGGCCCACCGTCCAGCGATCCCATCGTACTCCAGCGTCATCGGCCACGAGAGCCGACGCATCACTGCTCGACAGCATCGCGATCAGCTCCGTCCGGGAGGCGCCCATGCGGATCAACGCGCCGGCCAGGAAGACATTCAGGAATCCGAACATTTCGCCTGTGGGGGCGTCGGGAGCGTAGGTGAGCGGAAAATGTCCGCGGACCGGATGGTGGAGTCCGGCGGTCGCCTTCACTGGCACGCGCGCTCCGGCGGCGTGCAAAAGGAAGCCGGCAACGGACTCGGCAGACGGAATCGACTCGGGCGTGACTCCACCGGTTCGAATCTTTGCCCGCAGCTCGTGCGCGGCCAGTGCCCGCATCAGTTCGGGGAGCGTCGGGCTCGAGACGGGCAATTCCACATAGCGTTCCCACCTCGCCGGCAGCGCGGCAGCGATGGCCGCGATCCGATCCACGCTGTCGGCACGCAGTTCCGCACTCCGCACATCGAGTGCCGGGGTGGACCCGCAGATCGCATGGATGGTGGCGACATCATCAACCACATCGTCGCCGACGAGGACGCTGAGCGGCCAGCTCGCACGCGCATCACTGCCAACGATCCCGGCCAGCGCGGAGAGTTGCGACGCCGGAATGACGAAGTGGCCGAGCATCCATGCGTCGTCACTCTGTCGATAGCGGCGATAGTTCGCCGCGGCTTCGTCCAGCGGCAGCGCGGCGGGCGGGAACAGGCCGGCGTAATCCACCACTCCCGCGAGGAGCGCGCGGACGGCGCCTGCAACCACGCTACGCGTCCACCGGCTCTGCGGCGAGAATACTGCCGCGGCACGTCTTCGCCCCACAGCGGCACGCGTACAACCGCTCGTCTTCCTCGGTGTGCGCGCTGGTGCGCTCGTACCCGTAGTCGTAGAGCAACTCCTCACCGGCCTTGATGTTCTTTCGTGCCTCGATGAAGATGCGCTTGCGATCCGTCACGGCTTCGCAGTTGCCATCGCACGAATGATTGAGGAAGCGCGCGATATTCCCGTTCACCGCTCCGTCGATGACGGTCCGGTTGTCGACGGTGAAGAGGAAGGTGTGGTGCCGCCCCATCGAATCGTCGTCATAGCGACGGTCTGCCGTGCGCCAGGAGATGCGCTCACCGAGGTATTCCACGATCCGCGTGCCCTTGCGAATGGCCCGCGTGGCAAAAGCGCCGCGCCCCTGAATGGGCGACGTCCGCTCCTCGATGTAGGGATTGGGCTCTTCCTTCCAGGGATACCTCGCATTCACGCCGCGCTTCCCGCTCCTGCTGGTCTTCTTCGCGGGCGTCCTGGTCGACGTCGACTTCCGTGCAGCCATCAGGTGAGTCCGGGCCGTGTCTTGAGATAGGCTTCCGCTGCATGGCGGAGGGCGAGGAGCGCGGACGCTTCGAGTTCATACTCCATCTGCATCGCGGACAGCCTGGCCGCATCGTGCCGCGAGGAGAGACGCTTGGCGAGCGCATCGCAGCCCGCGTGTCGACGTGCATACTCGCGGCTGGAGTGCCAGAGCGCATTGGCCCGATGCCACCAGTCGGGATCGTTCTCGGGATGGACGCTCGCTGCAGCAGTGTTGTACGCCTCCGCCAGCTCCGCCAGCGATCCGTCGCACATACGGCACATCGAGTCGACCTGCGACTCTTCCAGCTCTGGTTCAGCCGTCTCCGACAGACGCGCGGCACGATCGTGCTGCCGGCAACATTCGATGGCCGCGCGATAGAGCGCATCGGCGCGCGAGCGCACGAAGCTCACCGGATCGGCAATGGCATCCGGAGCGGGAGCAGAAGAGCGGGTGGAGT
>JBBSVF010000315.1:0-3771 GCA_038233745.1 Gemmatimonadales bacterium | reverse complement strand
GGCTGGACTTTCTCACGGAAGGCGTCCTGCTGCTCACGACTGATGGCGCGGCGGCACATCGGCTCACGCATCCCAGTCACGAGGTGGAGCGCACGTACGTGGCGCACGTCACCGGCGACGGGGAGGCGGCGGCGGAGCAGGCGCGGTACGGCGTGGAACTGGAGGATGGCATCGTGCGCCCGAAGAAGGTGCGGGCGGAAAAGACCGGCCGCGGGCGGTGGGAACTGACCCTCACCCTCAAGGAAGGACGCAACCGCGAGGTGCGGCGGCTGTGCGAGGCGCTGGGCCTCGTGGTGGACCGCCTTGTGCGTGTGCGGTTTGGACCCGTGGAGCTTGGCGACCTGGCCGTCGGCAAGGTCCGTTCGCTCACGCGACCGGAACGCGCCGCGCTCGAACAGCTGTAACGTACGGAGCTTCGCGCAGGCGCTGGTGTAGTGCTCGTGACGTCCCGGACACACTGACCACCCGACTCCCCGCATCTCATGGCAACTCAAGCGTCGTCGTCCGCGACTGCTGACGCGCGGCTGATTCAGGACGTCAGCCGCGAAGTCGCGCTTCGCGTCGTTGGGCAGGAATACATGATCGACCGCCTGCTCATCAGTCTGCTCACGGGCGGACATGTGCTGCTGGAAGGAGTGCCGGGGCTGGCGAAGACGCTCACGGTGCGCACGCTGGCCGAGACCATCGCCACGAGCTTTTCGCGCATCCAGTTCACCCCCGATCTGCTTCCTGCCGATGTGGTGGGCACCCAGATCTACGATCAGAGCACCGGGCAGTTCATGGTGAAGCAGGGGCCGATCTTCGCCAACATCATTCTGGCGGACGAGATCAATCGCGCACCGGCCAAGGTGCAGGCAGCGCTGCTGGAAGCGATGCAGGAAAAGCAGGTCACCATCGGCGGCACCACCTTCAAGCTCGAGGAGCCCTTCCTGGTGCTCGCCACGCAGAACCCCATCGAGCAGGAAGGCACCTACCCGCTCCCCGAAGCGCAGGTCGATCGGTTCATGATGAAGCTCCGCGTGGGGTATCCCACGCGTGACGAGGAGCGCGAGATCATGCGTCGCATGGCCAGTGGACATGCGATCGAGGTAAAGCATGTGGCCACGCCGGAGCAGATCATGGAAGCGCGCGGGCGCATCGCCGATCTGTACATGGACGATCGCATCGTGGATTACATCGTGGACATCGTGCACGCCACGCGTGAGCCAGCGGCCGCGGGACTGCCGGACATCGCGGCGCTCATCGAGTTCGGCGCGAGCCCGCGTGCCACGATCGCACTGGCGCAGGCGTCGCGCGCGCACGCCTTCCTGCGTGGGCGGGCGTTCGTGACCCCGGATGATGTGAAGGCCATCGCGCCGGACGTCCTGCGACATCGCATCCTCACGACCTTCGAGGCCGAGGCCGAGGAGGTCACGAGCGACGAGCTGGTGACCCGCGTCCTGGCGAAAGTCGAGAGCCCGTGACCACGAGCGTGCCGCCGGAAATCCTGCGGCAGGTGAAGCTGCTGGAGCTTCGAACCCGCGGACTCGTGAACTCCCTGTTTACCGGTGAGTACCGCTCGGTGTTCAAGGGGCAGGGGATGGAGTTCTCCGAGGTGAGGGAATACCAGCCGGGCGACGAGGTGCGGTCCATCGACTGGAACGTCACGGCTCGCATGGGCAAGCCGTTCGTGAAACGCTACATCGAGGAGCGGGAGCTCACGGTGATGCTGGTGGTGGATCTCTCGGGCTCCGAGCGGTTCGGCACCCAGACGCGCTTCAAGAGCGAGCTTGCCAGCGAACTGGCCGCGGTGCTGGCGATGTCGGCCATTCGCAACAACGACCGAGTGGGTGCGGTGCTGTTCACGGACCGCATCGAGCACGTCGTGCCGCCGCGCAAGGGCCGCCGGCATGCGCTGCGCCTCATGCGCGACCTGCTGGCCTTCGAGCCCGTTGGACGCGGAACCGACATTCGGGCGGCGCTCGAATACACTGGGCGAATGCTGTCGCACAAGACGATCATCTTCGTGGTGTCCGACTTCCAGTCGAGCGACCTCGAACAGCCGCTCAAGCTCCTGGCACAGCGCCACGACGTGGTAGCGGTGACGGTGGACGACGTGAGTGAGCAGACGCTGCCCGACATCGGCCTCGCGCGCTTCGTGGATCCGGAAACGGGCGCGACGCTGAATGTCGACACCTCCGACCCAGCCGTGCGCGCCCAGTTCGCCGCAGCGGTCTCCGAGGAACTGGCGGCCCGCCGGCGGCTGCTGCGCCGCCTGGCGATCGACGAGATTCCGATTCACACCGACGGCGGAGTCGTAGACCCGCTCATCCGTTTCTTTCGCACGCGCGAGACGCGCGTCCGCCGGCGATGACCATGCGCCGGCTGTGCGCCGTTGTCCTGTTCACTGCGCCGCTGCCGTCACTCGCCGCGCAGGCGCCATCGGCGATTCCCGTGCAGGCGGGCGCCATGATCGATCGTGACTCTGTCACCGTGGGCGACGTCGTCACCCTCGTGCTGCGGGTGCGCACCGTGGCGGGCGCGACGATCAACTTCCCTGTCGCCGCGGACTCGCAGGGCGCGGTGCAGGCCATCGCGCCGCCGGTGGTTCGCAACGGCACTGACAGCGCGACGGCGACCGATCGCGTGGCGACGTATCGCCTGTCGCCGTGGAATGTCGGCCTGCTGCCGATCTCGCTGGGCGACGTGGTGGTGCAGACCGATGCCGGCGAGCGCCGGTTCACGCCGCCGCTACCGAAGCTGTTCGTGCGGAGCGTGCTCCCTGCGGACACTGCGCTCCGCGTGCCCAAGCCGCTACGGCCGCTGATGGATCTCCCCGCCGCCACCGCGTGGTGGATCTGGCTCGTGGCGGTGCTGGTCGCCCTCGCACTGGGAATCGCCGCCTGGTGGTGGTGGCGTCAACGGGGCGCATCGGCAAGCGCCACCGTGGATCCGTACGCGTGGGCGCAGGAGGAGTTCGCGCGCATCGATGCGCTGCGGCTGGTCGAGGCAGGCGAAGCGGGCCGGCATGCGGCGCTCACCGCCGACGTGGCTCGGCGATACCTCACGCTGCGCCTCGCACAGGCGTCGCTGGCGCAGACCTCCACTGAACTGATGCGTGCGCTCCGTGGCGCACCCACGGTCCCGCACGACGCACTGTCCACGCTCCTGGCGAGTGTGGATGAGGTGAAGTTCGCCGCCGCCCCGGTGAACGCAGAGCGCGCCCGTGCGATCGGAACGGAGGCCCGTGCGATCGTCGACGCGGAGCACGAGCGTGCACGCGCCGCGGCTGCCGCGCTGCCGGCACTGGCCGACGAGCGTGCCGCATGACGAGCCTTGGCGGTTTGCAATTCGCGTCGCCCTGGTGGTTGCTGCTCCTGCTGCTGCTGCCGGTCTGGTGGGTGGTCGACCGTCGGCGCACACCGTCGGCCATTGTCTTCTCCCGCGTGAGCACGCTGGCGCAGGGCCCGCGCGCAGGCCGCAGCATCGCGCGCATGATCGTGCTGTTGCGCAACCTCGCTCTCGTGACGGGCATCATCGCACTGGCGCGTCCGCGCAGTGGCGCGCGCGCCAAGACGTCCACCAGCGAGGGCATCAACATCGTGGTGGCCTTCGACATCTCCAGCTCCATGCTGGCGCTCGATTTCCAGCCGCAGAACCGGCTTGAGGTGGCGCGAGCGCAGATCAAGCAGTTCGTGGCCGCGCGCAGCTCGGACCGCATCGGCATCGTGGCGTTCGCCGGTGAGGCGCTCACGCAGGTGCCGCTCACGACCGACTATCCCGTGGTGCAGG